>NC_009881.1:0-307765 GCF_000018205.1 Rickettsia akari str. Hartford
ATGACAAAGCTAATTATTCACTTGGTTTCGGACTCTTCTGTGCAAACTGCAAAATATGCAGCAAATTCTGCTCTTGCACAATTTACTTCCGTAAAACCAAAATTATATCATTGGCCAATGATTAGAAATTTGGAATTGCTAAATGAAGTATTAAGTAAAATAGAATCTAAACACGGGATAGTATTATACACGATTGCTGATCAAGAACTTCGAAAAGCTTTAACAAAATTTTGCTATGAATTAAAAATTCCATGTATTTCCGTAATAGGTAAAATTATTAAAGAAATGTCTGTTTTTTCATGTATTGAAATAGAAAAAGAACAGAATTACAATTATAAATTCGATAAAACTTATTTTGACACGCTCAATGCTATAGATTACGCCATAAGACATGATGATGGACAAATGCTTAATGAGTTGTCGGAGGCCGATATAATATTAATAGGTCCTTCTAGAACTTCTAAGACACCGACTTCCGTATTTTTAGCGTATAACGGTCTAAAAGCTGCAAATATTCCTTATGTTTATAATTGTCCATCTCCTGATTTTATAGAAAAAGACATAGATCAATTAGTAGTAGGGCTCGTAATTAATCCAAATAGATTAATAGAGATAAGAGAAGCTAGGTTAAATTTATTGCAAATTAACGACAATAAAAGCTATACAGATTTTAATATAGTACAAAAAGAGTGTCTAGAAGTCAGAAAAATTTGTGATCAAAAAAACTGGCCGGTGATTGATGTGTCAACTAGATCAATAGAGGAAACAGCAGCTTTAATAATGCGGATATATTATAATAGAAAAAATAAATATAATAAATAAAAAGATTTTCATTATTTACAAGTAGAGGTGAGTAATTTATAATCTCTTATATTACTTCGTCATTGCAAGGAAAAATTGAAAATTTTGACGAAGCAAAATGTGCTCTAGGTTATACCGTGGCTTGACCACGGTATCCAAAAAATGATTTATAGTATTAATTATTTTAATATGTTTATTGGATCCCGGGATCAAGTTGCTGGATTACAACAGAAAAGCATCATCACGCAACACATAGAGGATAAAATGGCAAATAACGTAACGGATAGCTCTTTTAAAAAGGAAGTATTAGAATCGGATTTACCGGTATTGGTTGATTTTTGGGCAGAATGGTGTGGACCGTGCAAAATGTTAACACCGATAATAGATGAAATCAGTAAAGAATTAAAAGGCAAAGTAAAAGTACTTAAAATGAATATTGATGAAAATCCTAACATTTCTTCAGAATACGGTATTCGTAGTATTCCAACGATAATGTTATTTAAAAACGGTGAACAAAAAGATACTAAAATAGGTTTGCAGCAAAAAAACTCTCTTTTAGATTGGATTAATAAATCTGTTTAATAGTTATGTCACTTAGCCATTCAAAAGTATTTATAGAAATAACAAATGGTTATGTAGAAGGTGTAGATACTCATAAAAGAGCTCAAGGTTTAAAGGCTTTTTTCTTGAAAAAAGGGGTTTGTCTTTCTCCAAATATACCTATATTAAACGATATTAACTTTTCTTGCCAAGAAGGAGAAAAAATAGCTTTTATAGGAAGTAACGGTTCCGGAAAAAGCTCTCTTTTGAAGCTAATCGCTGGAATATATCCGTTAAAATCTGGTACAGTTAAGGTTCATGGAGATATTGCTGCAATTATAGATATGGGAGTCGGTTTTGAGCCGGAACAAACTGGCCGTGAAAATATAAAAATGTTGATGCTATATAATAATATGTTAGATAAATATAGCAGAAAAATTGAAAATGAGATTATAGATTTTTCGGAACTAGGTAATAAAATCGACTTACCGATAAAAAATTATAGTTCAGGAATGTTATCACGACTTGCTTTTTCTGTATCAATATTTCAAAATCCCCAAATTCTATTACTTGATGAAATTTTTGCAGCAGGAGATAGCTGTTTTGTAGAGAAATCTATTAATTTAATGAAAAGTAAATTTAAAAATACCCCTATTTCAATAATAGTAAGTCATCAAGAAGAAATTATAAAAGATAATTGCGAGAGATGTATTTTATTGAAAGACGGAAATATTATAGGTGATGGTACACCATCGGAAATGTTTAAAATCTATAATCAACAACAAGGGAATTCATAAATGATAAGGTATTTTTTTTCTAAAAAATACTGGCGGGCAATAGCATTACTAGTTAAAGCTTCTATAATTAGGCAAAATAAGGATTCTTTTTTAGGTTCTTTATGGGGTTTGATTCAGCCTTTTATCCACATAATTGTAATTTCATATTTTTTCGGTTTTTTATTAAGACAACCGAGAGAATTTATGGTAATGAACTTAGTCGGCGGTATTCCTTTATGGAGTTTTATAGTAAGCAGCCTAACGATTTGTTCAAGTTCTTTAGTTACACGTGATCAAATAATAAAAAAAGTTAGAATTTCTAAGACTTTTTTTCCTGTTGCGGATAGTTTAGGGCAATTATATACTTTAATTTGTTCATTTTCGGCAATGTATTTTGCTTTTATTTTATTATTTCCAGAAAAATTTTCTTGGCAAATAGTATTTATGCCGATATTACTTTTGCCATTAATAATATGTGTGATTAGCGGTTCTATCGCAGTAGCATTTTTAACGCCGTATATTCGAGATATACCACAAATGTTGAGTGTTATTCTTGGAGTTATTTATTGGAGTATACCGATAGTTTATCCTTATTCACTAATTCCGGAATCTAAAAAAATATATTTTGAATTTAATCCGTTCTTCTTAGTTATAAGACCCGTACAAGCGTTGGTGATTGACGGAACATTACCGGATATGATGTTAATAGTTAAGTCCGTTATAGTCGCATTCATTACTGTTTGTATCAGTTATTTAATTTATAGACAATTTTCTAAAAAAGTTATTTATTATTTATGAAACTTGGTTTTAATCTAGATTTTAATGAATTAGATTTAACCGGACTTAAAAAATTAGATCAAATATTTTTAGATTATCTCTTTAAAGCCGATAAATCTCTGCATAAAGATTTAATGTTATTTAGATCAACTCCTCTCTATATTATTCCACAAGATTATTCCGAATTTTTGCTAAA
This sequence comes from Rickettsia akari str. Hartford, assembly GCF_000018205.1. Classification (NCBI taxonomy): domain Bacteria; kingdom Pseudomonadati; phylum Pseudomonadota; class Alphaproteobacteria; order Rickettsiales; family Rickettsiaceae; genus Rickettsia; species Rickettsia akari. The sequence continues at coordinate 3,091 of NC_009881.1, forward strand.
AATTTCTCCTCAGTTAGACGATTTTTTAGCAGAGTTATTTTGTATTTCAAAAGAAATAACGATATCAAGACTGAAACATAAAGATTTTGATATTATTTATGAATGTAAAAGAAAATTTGTTCAGCGTGTTGCCATAAAAAAATATCCACCGGAAAAAATAAAAGATATTGATTTTGAAGATGTGTATTTAAAGCTAACTAATTTAATAGGTACGAATTTCACTTCTAGAGAATTTGCGAAGCAAATTATTATATGGCAACAGGATGAAGAGAATTTTGCAGAAGAATTAGACATAGCAACTAGGTATGCAGCGTGCAGGGTTTATGATCACTGTCATTCCTCTTCATTGTGCCATTCACGCGAAAGCTGGAATCTAGAAAAATTAAGTCTGGATCCACGTTTTCACAGGGATGACATAAGAAACGATGACATCCTATTCAACATCCACCAAAAACTAGATAAAGAAAATCTAATAGATGATAATAAAATATTAAGATATCAAAAAAATGAGAGAGTAGATTTTGACTATACAGATTCTTTTTTAAATCTAGATGAAGCATTAAACGATTCTCATTATTGTATTTATTGTCATAAGCAGGGTAAGGATTCTTGCTCCAAAGGGATAAGTGTCATTCCGCGACTTGATCACGGGATGATAACCGGTGGCTGCCCGTTAAAACAAAAAATTTCTGAAATGAATTATGTTAAAGCACAGGGTTTTAATCTAAGTGCTCTTGCAATCATTGTTATTGATAATCCGATGGTAGCGGCAACGGGTCATAGAATTTGTAATGATTGCTCTAAAGCTTGTATTTATCAAAAGCAAGATCCGGTAAATATTCCATTAATAGAAACAAATATTTTAGAAGAAACGCTTAAATTACCTTACGGTTTAGAGATATATCTACTTCTTACTCGTTGGAATCCGCTTAATATTTATGCACCTCTACCACAAGAATCTACTAATTATAATATTTTAGTTACCGGTCTTGGTCCTGCAGGTTTTAGCCTTAGCTATTATTTATTACGATCAGGTCACAATGTCACGGCTATTGACGGTCTTAAAATTACCCCTTTATCTTTTGATGTTTATAAGCCTATAAAATTTTGGCATGAATATAAAAATTTGTTATCGGAAAGAATACCGAGAGGATTTGGTGGGGTAGCAGAATATGGGATTACAGTTCGATGGGATAAAAACAATCTTGATATATTGCGGTTAATATTAGAGAGAAATAATAATTTCAAATATTATGACGGAGTAGCTTTAGATTTTAATATAACGAAAAAACAAGTTCTAGATTTAGGTTTTGACCATATAGCTTTTTGCATTGGAGCAGGTCAGCCGAAAGTCTTAGATATAGAAAATTTTGAAGCTAAAGGCGTAAAAACGGCTTCTGATTTCTTAATGACTTTGCAAAGCGGAGGGGCATTTTTGAAAAATTCTAATACTAATATGCTAATTAGGATGCCGATTGCGATAATAGGCGGTGGTCTTACTTCCTTAGATGCAGCAACGGAAAGTTTATATTACTATAAAAAGCAAGTAGAGGAATTTGCTAAATATTATATAGAAAAAGATTTAGAGGAAGAAGATAAAGAAATAGCTGAGGAATTTATTGCTCATGCAAGATTATTTAAAGAAGCTAAGAATAATGAAGAATTAAGAAAGGTTTTTAAAAAGATTGGAGGAGCTACTGTTTATTATCGTGGAAAACTACAAGATTCGCCAGCGTATAAATTAAATCACAAGGAGTTAATATATACATTAGCACTTGGTGTTGATTTTAAAGAAAATATGCAACCTTTAAGGATTAATGTTGATAAATACGGTCATGTGGAAGGGGTGGAATTCAGTGTTATCCAGTGGCTTGACCACAGGATCCATCAAGAAGCACATTGTAATAATGATTTTCTAGATCCCATGGTCAAGCCACTGGATGACACTGTGGTACTTAAAGCCAAAACCGTGATTATGGCAATCGGTATAGAAAATAACACTCAATTCGATGAAAATAAATATAGTTATTTCGGTGATTGTAATCCTCAATATTCGGGTAGTGTAGTGAAAGCTATTGCCAGTAGCAAAGAAGGGTATGATGCTATTAACAAAAGGCTTATAAATAATAATCCTAGCTTTAAAGGTAGTTACAAAGACTTTATAACGCAGCTTGATTATTTGCTCACTTCTAGGGTTAATAAAATAAATATTCTAGATGATAAAGCTTTTGAGTTGATAATTCACTCGCCGCTTGCTGCTAAAAATTTTAAGTTTGGACAGTTTTTTCGCTTACAAAATTATTCTGAAGATGCTTCTAAGTTAATAGAGCCGGTAGCCTTAAGCCCTGTAGATATTGATGTAGAAAAAGGTTTAATTAGATTTGTAATTTATGAAGTCGGTAATTCTACTAGCTTATGTAAAACATTATCCGAAAATGAGAAAGTAGTATTAATGGGACCGACAGGCTTGCCGCTAGAAATACCTCAAAATAAAAAAATAATTATTGTTGATTCTGAAGCCGGTAATATAGGCTTATTAAAAGTTCTAAAAGAAAATAATAATGAAGTTATATTTGTTACCTATCCTGATATAAAGAATCGTAAGTTAACTTCTGTAGATATAGTAATAATTAATGATTCACCTGAAGTAGCTGAAGAGTTACAAGAGTTAAAAATATTTGATGAGAATACGGAGCTAATAGTTAGCGTTAATGCATCGATGCAATGTATGATGAAAGGGATTTGCGGACAATGTATTCAAAAAGTCAAAGGAGAGCAGGAATATATTTTTGCATGTAGCAGGCATAATCAAAATGCAGAAATAGTGGATTTTAAGAGCTTGAAAACTCGTTTACGCCAAAATTCTTTACAAGAGAAAATGTTTCGTCATTGAGAGGAAAAACTGTAAGTTTTGACGAAGCAATCTAAAGTTACTTCTCAAAACGACAAAATGCTCTACTACTATCTTGATTAAGAAAATCGATAATTTGCATTACTATAGAATTATTTTTATATTTCTCGGCAACTTGTTTTATACGCTCAGCAAAATTACCTTCACCTGAGAAGATTTCTTTGATAGCTTTTAAAGCACTTAAAGACTCTGCTTTATCAAATCCTTTTCTATTCATACCGATTAGGTTTAAACCCTCAAGCACAGCACGTTTGCTACTTACAAGCCCAAACGGTATTACATCTGCTCCGACCGGTGATAGCCCGCCAATCATCGAATATTTGCCGATTTTAGCATATTGATGAACTGCCGATAATCCACCGATTATTGCATAATCACCTACCTCAATATGACCTGCTAGGCTTACGTAATTAGCAAATACTACGTTATTGCCGATTTTACAATCATGACCGATATGAACACCGACCATGAATAAATTATTATTTTCTATTCTTGTTATCATTCCGCCGCCTTGGCTTCCTGCTTGTACCGTAACATATTCTCTAATAGTATTATTAGAGCCGATTATCGTGCTTGATCGCTCATTAGTATATTTTAAGATTTGCGGAGGTTGACCGATTGATGCAAAAGGATATATTACGGTATTTTTGCCGATTTCGGTAATCCCTTCAATCACTACATGGGATTTTAGCTCGATATTATCATGAAGTACAACTTCAGGACCTATAACACACAATACGGTCCGATTTTTACGTTTTCACCGAGCTTTGCACCTTCTGCAATTATAGCTGTAGTATGGATGTTATTTGCCACTACTTTTTCCTATGATTTATCTTTAATCATTGCAGTAAACTTACTTTCTGCAGCCATTTCACCTTCAACCGTAACAGTACTTGAAAATTTCCATACGTTAGTTCTTTGCTGATCAATAACAGCGTGGATATGCATAGTATCCCCGGGCTGAACGATTCTACGAAATTTTGCATTTTCAATAGCCATCAAAAACACATCTTTATTTTTAGTAGAACCTAAAGATTTAGCAACTAATATAGCAGCAATTTGTGCCATAGCCTCAACCATTAGAACACCAGGCATAACAGGTCTTGTCGGAAAATGCCCTGTAAATTGCGGTTCGTTAACAGTAACGTTTTTAATACCTAATATTGATTTATTAAGGTCAATTTCAAGTACCCTATCTACCAGTAAAAATGGATAGCGATGAGGTATTAAATCCATGATTTCGGTAATATCTATGATCATTTATTTAGGTCTCTTCTTTAATGTAAATTTTCTATCATTGCGAGCGGGTATTATTGCGTGGAACGGTTTTTTCATCATTGCGAGAAGAATTACGCAGTAACTCGACGAAGCAACCCAGTTAAAAAATTCTGATTTAAAGAATTTTTTTATTATTTTCTAGATTGCCACGTCGGCTACGCATCATCGCAACGATGACTCAGTATTTTTTCAATAGCAAACTACTTTTTTAATTTGCTATTAGATGTCTTGACTAATTGTTTCATAATAACAGATTGTCTATGCCAGTCCATAATAGGAACTGCAGGGCTACCACCAACAATTTTACATGCTTCTATATTTTGTAGGACACCGCCTTGTGCCGCCACCTGTACCCCGTCGCATATATTTAGATGTCCAGCGATGCCTACTTGTCCTCCAAGAGCACAATACTTACCGATCGTGCTACTTCCTGCTATACCTGCCTGTGCTACGATAATAGAGCCTTTACCTATTTTTACGCCATGCCCGATTTGGACTAAATTATCTATGCGGCATAAATCTTCTATAATAGTATCTTGAAGCGAACCTCTATCAATAGTAGTATTGCTACCAATTTCAACATTATTGCCGATTTTAACTACTCCTATATGAAATATTTTATGATGTACGCCTTTTTCGGTAGAAAACCCAAACCCCTCTTGTCCAATTTTTGCCCCTGCGAGTATTAAGGCGTCGTCGCCTATAATTGCATAATTTATTGAAACGTGTTGCTCTATTCTAGCATTTTTGCCGATATTTACGCCTCTACCTATAAAACTTCCGGATTCTATAATACTATCATCACCTATAATAACATCGTCTTCAATAACTACATTATGACCTATATAACAATTTTTTCCGATAGTTGCCGAATCTGCAACAATAGCGGATTTCATTATTTTAGCATGGTATGATTTAATAGGAGCATAGAAAAAATCTATTAATTTGCCGTAAGCAAAATATGAATTCTCAGCACGTATTAAAACAGTATTTGGATTTGCTTCTCCAGTAAAATTTTTCGGCACTATACAAGCAGCAGCTTTAGTAGTTTTTAAAAATTCGGAGTATTTATGATTACTTAAAAAGCTAATGTCGTTTGAAGATGCTTCTTGTAGAATCTTAATATCATGAATAACTATATCTTCATGAACCTTAGGAGGTTCTATAATATCGTGTAAAAAATCTATAATTGCCATTAGTTTTCGTGGTCCTAGATTTTTATAAAAATTACTACTTACCATATTAAACTTTAAGCAAATTAATCATTAGCTACAGTATATAAGTGATAGTTTTATTATGCAACAAAATTTACAGGTTGCATAAAAGGTATTGCTAAGTAGAGAATGATATCGTCATTGCGAGGAGGCGTTGTTGCGTGGACCGGTAAAACCCACTGTGTCACCACGTAGCTTGAACACGGGGTCTATAAAAACAATAAAAAATACTAATAATTTTAGCATTTTTAACTGGATCCCGTGGTTAAGTCACGGGATGATAGAGGTAAAATTGACCAACGCAACTATTAGTAGTGTAGTTTATAAAAGTCACAAATATTAATTTACGTTTTATTAAGAAGAATTAAATTAATATATTCTATTTTAGTACAAATTATTATCAATTTTTACAAAATATTCATAATCTAATTTTTCTTAATAAAGCCTAAATTATATTAACTAAATCAAGGTATTGAAAATGTTAGAAATAAATAACTTAGCCTTTGCAGGTGGTGGAGTAAAAGTCATAGCATATGCATGGGCTCTAAAGGTATTAAAAGACAAAGATTGTTTAAAAAATATCCAAAAAGTAGTTGGAGCTTCTGGTGGTGCAATAGCTGCTTTCTCAATAGTACTAGGATATCAATCGGAAAAAATTGAGGATATACTTAAGAAAATTAAATTTTTAGATCGTACTAGTAAATGGGACCAAGTGTATAATCTTGTATTCTATGGATGGTTAAATTCTGAGAAATATCTAGAAGAATTTTTAGGGCAATTATTAAAAGACAATGGATTTGACCCCGATATTACTTTTAAACAGCTACATGATAGTCAAAAAACAAATATAGATTTATATGTAGTGATACTAATCTCAGTACTCAATTTCCAGAAATTATATCTTATAAAAATGCTCCTGATGAGAAAGTCATAAAATTGATATCAACTTGTGAAGTATCGAATACTAATGTATAAATTTCCATGTATCAATATGATTTGCATGTTTCTCATACTAATACATAGTGTACGATAATCATCGTACTTAATGTTAGTTATTTCAAACTTAGTATTTGGCAATACTACTATTTCCTTTTCTCCATCGTGTAATATAGCAGAGATATAAGCTACCTACTAGAGGGGAATTCATTTCAATTTCATATTAATTTGATTCGGTTTTAATTCACCTGAAATATGATTATTAATAATACTATGCTCAGAAGTTGTAGACATAAACCGCTCCGTATAATATTCATTTCCTATGTTAAATATACCCACCTCTGATTTTTCTCTTGTTTCTCCACGCCAAGTAGTAAGCTTTTAAACTTGCCTTTGACTCATTTGGTATTGATCATTAATTAGTATTATTAAAGCACATTGCATTTCATAAGATTCTTTTGTTTTATCATACAACATCATATATACGGTTTCTTTGAAATCTTTACAATGCAAAATTCTCTAAAAGTTATACTGTTATTATCATCTAATTCTGCTTCATTGTAAGCATCGACATATTCCTCAAGCTCGACTCCATATTGTTCTTTTAATTCTTCCAGCTCATTTTAGAAGTAGATTGCTTCAATATCTCTGCTGCTGTTTCGTAATCTATTGCATCGTCATTATACATAATGCTTTACACCTCAGTTCATTAGATTTTATTATATCTAACTTACTTATTTATCAAAGTTAGAAGGATATTTATAATAAAGTAATAGACTAGACTCAAGAAAAATTAATTAACATTATGAATTATGCAATAATTTAGTTTTCGTACGCAGAGCTTAATCAATTATCTTTATCCTTAGCTCTTCCTTTTCTCTACCTATTTTCACGATATTACCGCTACTTATTTCGCCTGCTAAAATCATCTTGGCTAAATTATTTTGTATTTCCCTCTGGATAAGGCGTTTTAAGGGTCTTGCTCCAAAACTTCGATCATAGCCTTTTTCGGCTAAATAATTTAAAGCAGATTCATCAAATTCAAGAATAATATTTTGTTGTAGCAAAATTTTTTTTAAGCTTCCAAGCTGTATCTTAACTATATCATGAATATCATTATGATTTAGCCGATGGAATAATATAATTTCATCTAACCTATTAAGAAACTCCGGCTTAAATACTTCTTTTACATATTCCATAACCTCATCTTTTACTTTATATGTATCTTCGTCCTCTTTCTGATTAATGAGTATCTCAGCACCTAAATTAGAAGTTAAAACTATAATAGTATTTTTAAAATCAACTGTGATACCCTGACTATCGGTTAATCTTCCTTCATCAAGTATTTGCAGCATAATATTAAATATATCGTGGTGGGCTTTTTCAACCTCATCAAATAATATTACCTGATATGGGCGGCGTCTTACTGCCTCTGTTAGCACTCCACCTTGATCATATCCTATATAGCCTGGAGGAGCTCCTATCAGACGAGAAATAGCGTGCTTCTCCATATATTCCGACATATCTATACGAAGTATCGCGTTACGGTCATCAAAAAGAAAACCGGCTAAGGCTTTGGTAAGCTCAGTTTTACCAACTCCTGTCTGTCCTAAGAATAAAAATGAACCAAGAGGGCGGTTAATATCCTGAATACCTGCACGTGATCTTCTAACTGCATCACTGACCCCTTTAATTGCTTCATCTTGTCCTATGACCGATTCACGTAGTTTCTTCTCCATCACAAGTAGACGCTCACGCTCACTTGATAGCATCGTATCAATTGGAATACCAGTGATACGAGAGATAATACTTGCTATATCGCTTTCCGATACAATTTCTTTTAATAGCCCTTTATTATCCATACTTTCGGCTTCCTGAATCTTTTTCATAATCTCAGGTATAATTCCATATTTTAGCTCACTAGCTTTAGCGAGATTAGAGTCACGCTCGGCACGCTCTAGATTGATTCTTGCTCGTTCTAACTCTTCTTTAAGTTTTTGGGCTTGCTGTAGTTTAGACTTTTCTGCATGCCATTTAGCGTTCATATCATATGATTTAGATTCTAATTTTTCGAGTTCCTCGGTTAAATGTGTAATTTTCTTTTTAGAATGCTCGTCATTTTCTTTTTTAAGTGCTGCAAGCTCAATTTTTATCTGAATAATACGGCGATCTAGCTCGTCCAGCTCTTCAGGCTTACTTGACAATTCTATTTTCATACGGCTACAAGCTTCATCAATCAAATCGATAGCTTTATCAGGTAAATAACGATCGGTAATATAACGGTTTGATAACGTCGCTGCTGAAACTATCGCACTATCGGAAATTCGCACTGCATGATGCAGCTCGTATTTTTCTTTAATGCCTCTAAGTATTGATATAGTATCCTCAACCGTCGGCTCACTCACGTAAACAGGCTGGAAACGGCGAGCAAGTGCTGCATCTTTCTCGATATATTTACGATATTCGTCTAGAGTAGTAGCACCGATACAGTGCAGCTCACCACGAGCAAGCATTGGCTTTAGTAAATTCGAGGCATCCATAGCACCGTCGGTTTTTCCCGTACCGACTAATAGATGCAATTCATCGATAAATAAAATAATTTCACCGCTTGAGTCTTTGATTTCACTAAGTACTGCTTTAAGACGCTCCTCAAATTCACCTCGATATTTAGCACCTGCTATTAATGCTCCAATATCAAGCTCAATAATACGGCAATTCATAAGCGACTCAGGTACGTCCTTACTAAATATACGTTGTGCAAGCCCCTCTATTATAGCAGTTTTACCGACTCCGGGCTCGCCGATCAATACAGGGTTATTTTTCATACGTCGTGATAGTACCTGCACTGTTCTTCTTATTTCTTCATCACGTCCGATTATCGGGTCAAGCTTACCGCTTTCGGCAAGCTCTGTCACATCTCTGCCATATTTCTTTAGAGCATCGTAACTATTTTCTGCTGATTCGGTATCTGCTTTTTTGCCTTTACGAAGCTGTAAAATAACTGCTGCTAATTTTTTACTATTAATTCCATTATTCGTTAAAATTTTACCGGCTATAGTATTATCATAAGTTAATGCTTCAAATATACGCTCTATGGTTACAAAGCTATCCCCACTGTCTTTAGCAATGTTACTAGCTTTTTCTAAAACTTTAAGAGCTTCAGCAGAAGAATAAACTTGTCCCACTCCCTCAACCTGAACTTTTGGGATTTTATTTAGTGCTAGCTGCACTTGATCTTCTAATAAGTTTATATTACCGCCGGTATTATTAATAATGGTTCGAATTATACCTGTTTCTTCACTTAAAAGACTAGATAATAAATGCAAAGATAATATTTGCTGATGATCGTTTTTAGCAGCAATCGATTGGCTACGAGCTATCACTGATTTAGCATGTGCAGTAAATTTATCAATATTCATATAAATAACATATTTTGATTAATAAAGTTAAATATTTTTAACTAGACTATTTTCATATAATAATTTTTAATTAAAATAACAAGAGATGAACAAATACATATAGTTTTATAATGCTTTCATCATTAAAAAACAATTTGATAACGATAAGGCGTTTTTATTAAATCATACACAAGAATTTTTAACTATATCCGGAGTAGGCGTTCATTTAGACACAAATAGATCTAAAATTGAAGCAGCTGTTGAAAAAGGAAGCTTTACCGAGGCATTACATGTTTTAGAAATTTTACGTCATAAGAAAACCGGTATAAAGCTTACTAAAATTTAAGGAAAAAATGGCGACACTTCAATATTCATACATGACGGTCGTAACAATCCTAATGAAAAAATTGTTTTAGGCACTGAAACTTTTGAAATGCAATATTTAAACGCTATCAGAGGAGCTATAAACATAGCAAAAACTGAAAATCAACCTGGGCTTGTGCTGAAATTAAATAAAGAAGCAGTAAAATTTATTAATAGTTTTAATGCTTTGAATATGGAAAAATCACAAGCAAATATCTCAAAAAATATGAAAGCTGAAATTGACAAGGTTGCTGAATTGCTAGGAAAAAATGGTATTAACAATGTTTGTAAATAAATGTTGCTAAATATTTTCAAAATTTCAATGATGATGGAAAAGAGCATATTGTAGTCGAAGCGGAAGTAGCTTTTAAAGGCTTAACAGAAGAACAAAAGTAAGAATATCAAAATAGAGAAAGTAAAAACTGGTATCAATAAACAAAATTAGAGAGCTTTGTTATTACTTTAGTATTGCCATTGAAGAAGTAATAACAAAGCTCTCTAATTTTGTTTATTGTTTTAAAATGTAATACCTGAATGGGAGAGGAAGCGTGTTGATCAGTACGTAGATACAATTCAAAACGGTAAGCATGTTATCCAAATCCAGTTACGACAAATTGTTGGCATGAAAAATGCCTTTGAGAAAATTTGGGAAATAACTGATAGAGATGGTAAAAATTTTGAAACATTGCTTACATCTAAACATTCAGGTACATTAGCCTTGATTTCAAATGATATAGATTCTAGACAAAAAATTACAGACTTAAATGCACGCCAATCCCAAGAATTGCTTGAAGACGGCGTTACTATTCATACTAATACATTAAACTCAGGTCCTATAGGAGCTGGCAATGATCCAACAATTGTTGATCAGACAAAAGCAGCTATGGAAAATATCGGGTGGAAAAATACTAATACTCCTCTTAATTTTATTTAGGCTTATAGGAGTAATAAATAATTTTTCAGGAGTGAGGGATATTTTAAACAAAATCGCAGAAAATTTACCAACTGAAAAAGGAAGTGATGAATTAAAAGCACATATTAAACCTAGAAGCAAATTTGAACGTTTTTTTTAGTATAAATAAACCTAAAGAAGATGCAGCAGAAATAATTAACAATGCAAATTTAACGGATCAGGAAAAAGAAATATTAAAAAAAAGCTGTAACATTAAGAGAAAATATTGAGCAAGCAGGTAGTATTTATGAAGGCGGTGCAACAATAGGTTTTACGGCACTAAAAAAGAAAATAAAAAAGCCATTCCAAAAAGTAGAAAAGAAACACTTTCTGGTATAATGGAGGTAACGGCTAAAACAAATAAAATGGAAGATAAAAAAATGGATGCAAAGATAGATGCAGAATATGAAAAAAATCATCATAAAGAACCTACAATGATACGCAGTGATAAGAAAGTTGTTAAACCGTTAACTAAATCTGTGTCACAGCTTAAACCAAGTATAACCCCACCGGTTAAATCTAATAAAAGTCACAATATAGGTATGGAGAAATAATGTCAGAAATTGCAATTGTAACAGGCGGTACTAGAGGAATAGGTAAAGCTACCGCTTTAAAATTAAAAAATAATGGTATTACGGTAGTTGCTAATTTTTTCAGTAATTACGATGCTGCTAAAGAGATGGAAGAAAAATACGGTATCAAAACTAAACGCTGGAATGTTGCGGATTTTGAAGAATGCAGGCAAGCAGTAAAGGAAATTGAAGAGGAATTTAAAAAACCGGTAAGTATTCTTGTTAACAATGCCGGTATTACCAAAGATACAATGCTACATAGAATGATTCATCAAGATTGGCATGAGGTCATTAACGTTAATCTCAATTCTTGCTTTAATATGTCTAGCAGCGTAATTGAGCAGATGCGAAACCAAGATTACGGTCGTATAGTAAATATCAGTTCAATTAATGCTCAAACAGGACAAATCGGACAGACTAATTATTCTGCCGCTAAAGCCGGAATCATCGGTTTTACTAAGGCTCTTGCACGTGAAACTGCTTCTAAAAATATCACTGTTAACTGTATAGCTCCAGGATATATTGCAACCGAAATGGTAGGAGCAGTACCTGAAGACGTGCTTGCTAAAATCGTTAATAGTATCCCCAAAAAAAGACTAGGACAGCCTGAAGAAATAGCTAGAGCCGTAGCATTTTTAGTTGATGAAAATGCCGGCTTTATAACAGGCGAGACTATTTCCATCAATGGCGGCCATAATATGATTTAAACAATTAACTAACTACTATAGAAGAGAGGAAATCATGGGATGATATAAAGAAAACTACTCCAGGTAATGTAGAATATGATTTATGGCAAATAGAAAAGCAATTAGCTGAATCTGAAATAATAACCGAGAAAGTAAAAACCGGACAATTAACAAGTATAAATATACATTACTTTTTATTTGATTTCTTAAAATCATATTTTTCGATGATTTCTTTATCAGGCATCAGAAGAGGAATTAAAGCTTTTTTTAATAAAGAATATTCTGAAGATACACTTACGATAGAAGAGCAAAGCTGCTTCTTCTTATTCTTGGCATATAAAATATTTAGATACTGCAATGAGGCATGCCTCAAATATTTTGGTGATAATGATAAATATAGAGAGCTGATAAAACAAGTTCTCAAGGATTATCATCATTTATTTTTGAGAGAAGAGGCAATGAATGTTTGTATTAAAAATGGAACTGATAGAAACAAAGCGTTAGATGCAATAGAGTTAGAGTCATCTGATAAATTTTTTGTAGATTGCTTTCAAAAAGTATTTCCTAATTTAAATCTAATTAAAGTTATGGTAAAACTTAAACCTAAACCGCAATTTAAACATGGGGCTGTGTTTAAATCTGACGCAATAGATGTATTATTTCTAGATATAGATGAAAATGGTGTTATAACGATAGTAGGTGATATTAAACAATAAATTTATTTAAAAAATGACTAGCATATACCACATTCTTGACCGTGTTCCTGCTATTTATAAGCAGGATATAGAAATAGAGTATGAGAATTTAGCGATGCAGTTAATCAAATCCGGTAAATTACGGATAGATACCGATGATTGCTGCAATTTTGCAAGATTTATCGAACCTGCTCTTAATATAAGCTTGATGGTTAGTAAAGAAGAGCTAACAAGCCCGAATTTAATCCATGAAACTACCAAGCTTTTTCAAAATGTATATAGAAATGCTGCTTCAGATCAGAAAATAAAATCAATTTTTGACAATTTAAAAAATCAAATACAAAAATTGCAGCCGGTTAAGAAAGAAGTAACCGAAATGTTGGCACGTCTTTTTGTTCAGTCGGCTCATCCGATCGTAATAAGATGGCTTCTTCTTAATAAGACGGAAGTATTTCTCACCTATTCGCATAATATCGGCGATATGATGGATATGGTTAGCTGGCAACGAGTGGGCGGTAATAGCGGTATGCAAAGCACTAACGGCAAGGACGTAGCTATTTTTGTTTCATGCGGTGGTAATCCTTTTGCTGAAAACAATAAAGAGCATCAGACTTACGGTAATGGCTGGCCTGCCATTGCTAGGCTTCAGATTATCGCAGCTCAAGAACTTGGGCATTTTGCCGATATAAAAAGAGATGATAAAGGCAGACAAATAACGCGCCATTCGGCTAATTTCTCCTGTACTAAAGCTACCGATAAAGTACGAATTGCTAGAAAAAGTGATATAATAAATTGTCATAATTTGCTGAGTAAGCTCCTTAAAGCAGGTATGAAAAAACAGCTAGATTATGAAACGAAACTTAAATTTTATAATGCAAATAAAGTCGGCGGTTTAAAAGTTTATACTATAAAATTCATGATTTTTATATATAAATTTCGGCTTTTAAATTATAGTCGTAGGAATAATCTAATATTTGTAAGAAAATTTAAAACCGATAAATATATGGCATTAATGATTGATGCTATGTTTAAAGATATGCAAGCTAATTTGTCACCAAACGCTGAAGTGTATAAAAATAAAAACCCTGAAATTCAAGAAGCTGTAGCCTGTATTGAGGCACTCGCTAGAGTACCGCAACAAGTTGTAAAATGGGGATATTTAACTACCAAAGAAACTATGCATGACCTCTATAAAATATATTATAACGAGGTTATACCTTCTTTAATTACTAGCTATAATGCTGTCACCGGTGAAAATTATAAACGTTATTTTAAAAAACCAAAAAGTAGCTTCTTTTCTAAAATCAATATCTTTAGTAACAAAAAGCTAATACTAAAACCGGTTAGGGAATTATGATTATACAGATGTGAAACGCAGAATAGTAGACGAAGATACACTTCAAAAAGAGCAAGGAATTCACAATGAGAGGAACGTAGCGTATACTTAAATACATGAATACTGCAGCTCTTATAGAATGACATAGCACATTTTTGAAGTTTATCATCGAGTATATATTGTTTTTATAAGAATTTAGTATTACATTTAATATAAACATTATATATAAAAATGATATGACAAGCCTATCTATGACTCTACCAAATAATATAGCTAAAGCTAGTAATATTGCTAAAAAGCTAGAATTATCTAGAACGGCATTTATTCGTCAAGCCATTATACATGAACTAAATAATCTTCAGTCTCAATTTGAACAAGATGATATCATAAAAAGCTTTAATGCAATGAAAAAATCTAAAAAATATCTAGAAGAAATGACAGAAATGACAGAAATCACTGAAAACTTAAATTCATAATTACTAGGTCCTGTGGAGGAAAAATGGTGTGGCAAAAAGAAATATTAACACGTGGCGGTATTTATTTGGCTAGGCTTGATCCTGCTAAAATAAATGAAGTTGGGAAAATACGTCCTGTCATAATATTAAAGTCATAAACAATATTAGACTTTATTCCTCCTATAATTTTTATTTGTCCTCTTAGCGGCCAATCACAACCGGAATTTAGTAATCTTCATTAGATTTCTTGTATAACGCAGCTAATAAGGAGGAATTTATAGGAGCCACGGAACGCAGAACCGCAGTGTACACTTGGTACATGAGGATTCGAGTACCCGGTCGACGCACAAATTATCCTTAGAAGTAAGTGATGCACTAATAGAACATTGCAGGTCAATAAGCATAACAAGAATTATCTATCCAAGATTAGCACAGGCTACTGCTTATACAGTAAATCGTATTTTACGTATTATACAACAATGGGTTGGTGCATAAAACTACGGTATCGTACAATTTTTTAATGTCATTTCTGTGAAAGTAGGAATCTAGAAATAACTTCAATATTGATATATACATATTTTAATAAAATAAACAGATACAAAACAAGTTTTTTATCTGTTTTACTAGATTCACACCATTGTTGCATGGATCAATTTTACCTATGTCATCCTGTGGCTTGACCACAGGATCCAGTTAAAAATACTAAAATTATTAGTATTTTTTATTGTTTTTATGTACCCCGTTGTCAAGTCACTAGGTGACACAGTGGGTTTACCGAGCCACACAACAATTGGGGTCAAGCTACCAGATGACACTAATGCTATTAGAACAATATCTTTAACTTTAATGAACCTTGATGGCTAGTATATTTGCTACGTGAATTACAGTTATACGTTGCAAGTAGCTCAATATTCTTATGAGCCGTCAGTAAACTTGCACCTACATTTATAACCGACTTTCTGTGTGCTACTGCTTGTAGTGTGCTCACAGTAACTATCTGCCCAAATAAATCTAGCTTTCACCTTAGGTTGCTTATTGCTAAAGCTATTTACTATGGAAGCATGCAATCCCGGTACTATTTGAGTATCATTTGATAATCTCGTAGGATCAGTTAATTTTATGTCCGCAATACCAGTAGTTAAGTTACCAGATTTACCTGCAACATACATATTATTCACCCCTGTACCGGTTTCGGTATAAGCATTATCTTTATCTGTATTATATCTAATACAGATATTAGGCATTAAATTTATACCGTCCATGATAGAGAATTGATAACCGACATTACCATCAAAACCGTAAGCTTTGCTTGTATATTTACCGATAGCCGTTTTATAGCTATTAGGTCCGACCGGTCTTAAATCCTTCTTGTTGATGTGACTGTTACTTGCTGAAAATATTTCTTGTAATATAAGACAATTAATAAATTGTTGTTGACTGTATAGAGAAATCATATCGCTTTCTGCTGATAATTTATCACCGGTGCTTGAACCTTTAAACTTAAAGTGAAAGTTGAGCTTGGTGTTGCTAAAAAGTCACAGTTCATTCAGCTATATGCAATATCAACGAGGCTATTTTCCCCGATGTAAAGATCACAATTGATAGTACCGCCGGATACCGTGCCTTTATAGCTAGGATTACCTTTATATGCATCTTGATTACTTGAAACGAAACTACCGGGCAACCCATAATCCTTTTTTAGTCATTATATGGTTTTCTTCATAACCTGCTGCAACGGATATCATAGTACCGCTTGATAAGTGATTCTTAATATTAGCAGTTGCTGCTTCAGCCGTAACATTTGCTACACTAACCGATCTTGTTCCTTGCGCAGTTAAATGCTCTACTACTTTTTTTGCATTATCATGTACAACTTGAGCTCAGTTTACTACAAATAATAAAAATTGCTCTTGCTTTATTTTCCTCACTACGATGTTATCACCATTAGCAACTTTAGCCACTTCGTTAAGCTCAGCTTTATTATTTATTAATTCTTTAGCAAGTTCTACAGCGTGCTTTTCAGGATTTTGCATAACAAGTACAGATTTGTCTCTAATCACTTCTTTTTGTGCTCCCGCTACAAAAGTATTTTTCGTATAAACAACGATAGTATTATTGATTGCCTCAGCTAATGTTTGCGGCTCAGATTTTTTAACATATTCCTCAGCTACTCTTATTTCATTAGCTTGACGTTGCTGATACTCTGCTTGCAGTCTTTGCTGCTCAGCCCTTTCGTTAGCTTCACGCTGAGCTTGAGCTGCACGCACCTGACATTGTACTAGTTCCTGTGCTAATATTTGAGCATAAGCATTTTTGACTTGTTGCTCCGCTGCTGCATCATCCTGAACTTTTTGTTGTTGCTCTGTGCTAATCCTTGAAACTGTCTATTGGCTTGGACTTGTTGCTGTTCAAATCCTCCAGCCTAATTTTGTACTTGTAGCCGCTGTTGATTTAATGCGTCAGCTGGAGCTTGAAGTGCATCTTGTTGTCGTTGTAACGGTTCAGCTTGAGCTCGTGCTTGCTGCTTTGCTAAATCAGTTGAATGTGGATTGTTTATTATTTGTTCGAATAGTACTATCTACGGACGTAATCTCTCAGTCTCAACTTGTACTCTTGCACATTCTACCGCTCATCACTGAGTGAATGCTTGAACTTGTTATGCTTGAGCCTGCATTGCTTGTGTTTGTGCATTAACTCTTGCTCGCTGCTGTACTACTTCTTGATCCACTGCTGGCCCTGCTTGCTGCACTTGTAGTCCGTTCCTAAAGTTCATAGTGCCTATAGCAGGATTATAATTATGCCATTCATGAATAAATGCACCGCCATTAATCCTAAAAATAGATAATGCTGATACTGCATCTACAGGCTGAGCACCGTTAATATTAATTATAATATTCGTACCAGCTATTACGCTAGGGAGGTTATTTTGAAAAAATACACTATATCCTACGGTTACATTAAATGTAATATTACCGGAAAATTCTACATCACCGTTAAAAATTAAGTCACATTTAAGATCAAATGTTGAACCGTTAATTTTAGCATTTCCATTGATTGTAAAAGGATTAGCATGAACATTATAAGTTCCAGCATCAAAGTTAACTTGAGCAACATAAATATTTTTACGTAGGTTATGAACATGATTACCAATAAATGCTAACTTCTCAATCCTTTTATTTACTGCACCAACTTCATAAATATTTGGAAAATTATTTCATTAGTTCAGCCGCTCATTACTATAGAATCAATAGCACTAATATCATTGCCGGTAATAATTAATTTAACATCATTTAACGATTCTAAAAGATCGATTTGCACTTTCGCGTTTTTATTGCCATATACTAATTCTTCTCCTAAAACCGCCTTGCCTGTAATACGGTAATTATTAGCATCACGATTAATAATATTATTAATCATGACATTAATGTTACCCTCAAACCCAGGAGTAATTATAATTCGTCCAATTCCTTTTCGATCGCTAATACCGTTATGCCAATTGTCAATAAGGGGACTTGCACTATAACCGTAAATATTAATATCATTAATATTTATGTTTTTATTAAAATTAATTAAATGAGCTCTTCTTAAAATAAATAATCCCAGTTTTGCGGTTGATGCTGAGCTCCATTATTACTTCTCCAATCTTGAGACATGTCTCCTCCTCGAATTGGATCCATTACATTATGTAAGTAAGTATTATTCTCGTGCGGAACAGCAACAACAACCGATTCAAAGCTTGCCATGCTTGCAAGTAGCACGATACTGCTGGTTGCTAGTAAAAGCTTATTAAAAAGTTTTTTTCATATTAGTCATAATTTCCCCTATAACTTATTGTTTTTAATGTTTTTACCACTTAACTTAGCGGTCATTATACACTATTTATTTATGATGCACAATAATTAATAAATAAATTTACTACTAGTTAATATTAATTATGATTAAGTTATTTATAAAATTTAAAGATAATAAATCGGTTTAATGAAATGGTATGGGGCTATGGTGTTTGTTTGATAGGTAATCGTTATGAGCTACGCAAGCATTGCCTGCGTGGCTCGGTAAAATCCACTGTGTCACCTAGTGACTTGACCACGGGGTCTATAAAAACAATAAAAAATACTAATAATTTTAGTATTTTTAACCGTATCCAGTGCAAGCCACGTGATAATATTAAAGGTTACTGGATGCCACCCGCATACGCATGAAGACATAATAGCTATGAAGTAACATCTTATTCATCATCTATATTAGAAAACTCATCTTGTAACTCTTGCGAAAATATATCCTCATCACCGTTAGAATCATTTGATTTCTTAATGGAGTTTTTGAAATTATTTAAGTCTTTATTTTCAAATATTTTGATAGATTTTAAAGTCTCGTTTGGAATTATAACTATAATATTTTTACTTAATTCATCTAAATAATCAGTGGTAACGGACACTTTCAGTACTCCTCCATATTTGCTCTGCTTGCTACTTACTACAAAATCTTTTAAAGATTTACTTTTAAAATAGTTTTCAGAAGTAAAGACCATTGTGATAAAAAATAATACTAACGAGATAGTAGTACCTACAGCAAATCCTGCTAATGACCCTAAGAATCTGTCAATAAAACCGTTTCTCATAAACGAAATTATAGCAAGAAATTTATAAACTATAAAAACACATAAAATTAAAGAAACAAGATAAGATATAATACAGGCAATAATTATTCTTATAACCTCATTCTCCATATATTTCCCGATTAGTTCAGAAATATATGGATATAAGAAATATCCTAACATTATATAAGTAATAAAACCGAGTATTCTAGTTGAAAACCCAATTATACCTTGATATAATCCGAAAAATGAGAAAAGAGTAATAATAGAAAAAATAGTAATATCAAAAAATGTGATCATTATTGTTAACTTCTATTGAATAATAGGATTTAAATCTTATATACTTTAAGATGTGATCTATAAAGATATTTTAAAGCTAGTTAAATTCTTTCTTGGCGCAAATTGTAAGGTTTTTTTGAAATAGGAAATACTATTACTGCAAGAATCTTATTCATTTTCGCTAAAACAGCTCTTTAATTATCAGTTACAATATTTTTATAGATCACCTCTAACATTATAATTAAAGTTTTATTTATGGGCGATAAAATTTTTCATAACTTATCCAGTAAAACACTCGTTGCTACACCGCATGTAATTACAAAAGGCATTTACCATAAATCCTTAATTTATATGCTATCACACACGGAAGAAGGAGCAATAGGGTTAATATTTAACCGCTTAGTAAATCATATAGATTTAAAATCATTTTTTAAAATAAAAAATGACGACATAACAACCCCAGTTATGGTTCCTATATATCTTGGCGGACCCGTAGAACATGAAAAAGGTTTTTTTCTTCATTCTAGCGATTATAATAAAAATTTGTTATTGGATTTCCAGAATGATTTAGCAGTAAGCTCTAATTTAGAAATTTCAGAAGATATCGCTTTCGGTAAAGGACCTAAAAATAGCTTATTCATTGTCGGGTATACAGCATGGAAACCAGGGCAGCTTGAAGAAGAATTAGAAAGAAACCTATGGTTGGTTATGGATTGTAATAAAGAATTTATTTTTGCCGATAATCCCGAAGATAAATGGCATAGTGCATTAAAACATTTAGGCATTGATGAAATATATTTCTCAGCACAAATAGGAAATGCTTAAAGGTTATCTGTTAACCATTTTTCGGTAAGCCTAAGCAATAATGCTTTAAAAATTTTCCATGGCTGCTAATTAAATACACAAAATTAGAATGTTGTAATTCATATTCGTTTGTTTCTACATCAAGTATTTTAGATGCATAGAAGACCTTAAATTGATCTGCTAATTGTTTAATATCTGCTACTTTCCCCGTTAAACCTATAAAATTACCATCTATTTTTTCTAAATATTTTTTTAATACCTCACTTGTATCATGCTCAGGATCTAGAGTAATAAAAACTACTTGTACTGAAATACTCTCTTGCTTCAAAATCTTAATAATATCTTCTACTCTTTTTAGTGCTTGATTGTCATGCAATGAATAGGTAGTACCAAAATAAATAAAACTTAAATGACCGTGCAAATGGGTACTATCAAATTTCTTTCCTACTTGATCTATAAGAGTAAACTTAATTTTAGGCGAATCGTCTATATTACTAGTTTTTGCACCAATCTGAAACTTAGACGGAGTTAATGAAGAATAAAATAAACATAAAAATAGTATGCAAGTAATCATAGATAAGGCTATAAAAATTTTTATAATATACATTTGGTTTTTATT
Source organism: Rickettsia akari str. Hartford (assembly GCF_000018205.1). Classification (NCBI taxonomy): domain Bacteria; kingdom Pseudomonadati; phylum Pseudomonadota; class Alphaproteobacteria; order Rickettsiales; family Rickettsiaceae; genus Rickettsia; species Rickettsia akari. Next base: position 24,186 of record NC_009881.1, read on the forward strand.
ATGTCGCATAATCTAAGTAATTATTAATATTTATTTATAATAAAACTTATTCTTATCATATATGCAATAAAAATCATCTTTTATTATATTAAAGATCGTAATATCCAAATTGTGATATTTTTATCATATACATATTTTTAGTTAAAATCAGTTGGTTCATTTATTAACTAGGTTGAAATTTTTTGAGTTAATCTTAAAGTTAAGATTATTAAATAAAACACAACTAGGAAACAGATTAATCATGTACAATTATACCGTTTATGTAAAACATTTAAATTATAAATTTAAAAAATAAGATAATATGGCAATAGTAGATAGCACTATTGCTGAAAAGCATTTATTGCAAATACTAAATGACAACCACAATGAAACTCAACCGACACAAACACTCCTCAATCAAAATTCGTTTGAAATAACAGAGAGTATTGAACACAATAAAGCAGAAAAGCAATACAATGATGTTGAAAAAAGAAGAAGTAAAAGAGGCATAAGAAGCAGAAATGGACAATTTTATATACGATATGCTAGAGGATAAAAATTTTATCGACTTAATTAATAAAGATAGTGAGAAATATGAATCTATTATTGATATGAGTAATAAAGCTATAATTATATTAGGACGAGAGAAAGCAGATTGAAATCTCATAGCTAATATTCTTAAAGACGGTGAATTAATATTAGCAATTAATGAGTATGGAGATTGGGACTTCTCAAAAAAAAAGTCTAACAGACAGTTCAAATATTTTAGATAGTTTTTATATAAAAAACGACAGGTATTTAACATATAAAAGTTCTTATTTGGATGCTTCTAATTCATTCTCTGAATCTACTATTGATAAATTTTTGCTACAAAAATCTAAGTACGACTCCTACTAAATTTATATAAAAATATTGAAACCAAAATATAGAAAGTAATATAAGTTTTGAAGACAATGCCAAAACTATAGGAATTTTCTTAGAAATCGTTAAAAAATTAAATCAACTTTTAGAAACGCCGAAATCAGAAAATAAATTAGAGAACCGTCTAAATTATCTTAAATATTTATCTGACATCAAATTTTCTGAAAAAGAAAATTTAGTTACAATTAATTCTGCAAAATGGTTTAACGATTTATTTAGTAACCTTGGGGCACTAATAAAAAAGAAAAGTTATTAGAATCATTTAAGCATACAATATGCAAAGATAAAGATTCATTCTATAACAAATTAAATGAGACTATTGAAAAATTTTATGAAGATATTAAAAATAACGATGTTTTAGCTTTAAAAGCAATCAAGCATATATTTAACTTAAAAAACTTTTTACAGCATATTAATAATTCTAACCCTAATGTTGAAAATCTAGATAATATTAAATTATTTTAAACAAAGAGCTTTAAGAATTTTAATAATGTATTAGGATAAATCATAGCATTAGTAATTTAGAAAAACTAATAGGCTTAGCCGGTAAGCAAGAAGCTAAATCTCTTGGGAAGTATATTACAGCCTCTAAATCTATTACAGAAATACCTCAAAATCTCGATAAAGTAATATATGATACGCTTTTACATAATCCTGTGTTACCTGATCAAGAGCTACATATTTACAATTTATTAGAAAAATTACTAAAAGAATCTCATAAATCTATTATTGATTGTTATAAAAACGAAAACTTATATAAACATCAATTAGCAGAAATTTATTGTCAACAAGCACAAAGCTATACAGCTAATGGCTCAACAAAACTATCTGAAGGATCAATAGAATTATATGAAAACGCTTCTAACCTTGGTTCTGAAGAGGCACATATAACACTTGGGACGATTGAATTTAAGAGCGGAAATTATGTAAAAGCTTTAGAATATTTTAAAAATACTACTCGTATATCTTATGCACAAGAAGATTTTAGTAAATCATTACATCTCAAAGAATCAGAACTAAAAAAGAACATACAGCAAAAGAATTCACAAGATACAGCTAAATTAACATCAGAAATAATTGAATTATACTCAAAACAAGTTGATTCTTTATAACCAATATAATCTAGATATACAAGTACAAAGTCTGCAAGATTCACTAAAAGTATGTTGCCTTAATACAAAAGCCCTCATAGAAGAACAATGAAGACCTAAACCTTATGGAATATTATATGAGTTGTCTAGAGAGTGAACATCAATGATTTCTGCACCGTGTAGTCAACTTAAATTTATACAAGAAGCTGAAAAATACAAAAATTTAGCAGAAAAATTTAAAGAAGAAAAACTAGAAACTTATTATACGCATATTACGACAAGTCAGTTACATGATTCATACTTTAAAGAATCTTTACTTAAATGCGATGATTTAAAAACCTTAATTCTTCATTTAGACCATATTATGATAATAATGAAGATTCTAGCAATATGTTAGGTGCTTGTTATAATTTCTCATAGTATCCTCAATGAGAAAAATTTAATATCTCTTAATACTATTTTTATAGACAAGTAGAAATGTGGTGCTAGTATAAAAATAGCTATATTTAACGATGAATTAGGTTATGACAAATAATCAATTTTCTGAAGATACCAAAAAAATTGCTGATCAAATAAAAGATGCATTAATGGGTATTAGTGATGATCTTGTACTTGAGAGTAAAGAGGTAGAAGAAATTTTTGAAGAATTAAGCCAAAATGAAGAATTTGAGTATGAGATAGAACGAATGCTTGCTATCTTAAACGAGCACGCTATGGATTTAACTCAACTGCAAAGCCGAATTATCTTATTAATCCGTAAATATTTAGGTAAAACTAAAAACTTAAAGCTTAAAATGCTTAAAATGGATGAGAAGCTCATTAACAAGAATGTTGCTGAAGTCAGTAATTATTTAATGCATCAGCATTCTAAAATAGTTAGAGATGCTAATAAAAACCTTGCAAACCCAAAAGACAAATTACAAGGTTTAACCAAACAAGCTAGAATAGACTTAAAGCGTTTAATAAAGAGCTTTGCCGTTTATCAAGTTTATATGTTTATGAACCCAAAAAGAATAGCAGGTGAAACAAAGCTAATGAACTTCGCCTATAACATGATAAGAGGAGGAATGAAGCTCGCTAAAAAATATGAAGGCGGCAAGGAAAAAGACATTAAATCATATTCACCTAGACTTATTAAAAAACTTGAAAAAGCTCATGCCGGCTTTAAAAAAAGTGGCGATATCTCAATTTAACTATTGTATCTTTTTATAAAGAGCGTACACTCAATGAACATTATGGTAGGGATCAAGCTTTCAACTTAAATTATCAATGTAAACTTAATATTTCAGAACTAATAACTTGAGTACATCTTGGCTGCAGTACTCAAGAAAAACACCACGCTCAACCTGTAAAACTTAACATACAACTCTTCCGCTTTGCTACTGTAATGGATAATATCAACGATACTGTTTGTTATGCAGAAATCGTACGGCTAGTACAAAAACTTTCTCAAGAAAATCACTTTAATCTTATCGATATCGAGCATTTAGCCACACAAATATATGATATTATTTATCAAAATTTATATATATATTACCACATATTAAAAAATTTAAAAAATCTAGGATGTGCGATATTGGTAGGACACCCACGAAAATCTTATATTTCTGCTTTTTATAATTCCAAAGCATCGGAAAGAGATTTAGAAACAATAACAATATCAACATCTTTAACAGAGCATGGAGCTGATTATTTATGATTGCATAATGTTATAGAGCATCAAAGATTTTTTGTAGCAAACCATATGCTTAAACAGTCATCTCATGAAAAATAGAAAAATCATCGGTATAATGGCATGTGACCCACAAGGAGTGATATGTAATAAATGTCAGATGTATTAGTCTTATACTCAGGAGTTTGAATATTTTTATCAGACTGTAAAAAATAATATTATAGTTATGGGACGAAACACCTTTAACTCTATACCTGCAAAGATTTTAAAAAATTGTATTTGTATTGTTTTTTCAAAGAATGTACCACCACAACTTTATAGTCACAATATATTTTTTATTAAATCTTTAGATGAGTTTGGCGGGTAATAAAACCTTTGACTGATAAGAAAATTTTTATTGTTGGAGGGGCAGAAATAGCAATTCTTTGCCTAGAGCAAAATCTTATTGATGAATTTTTACTTACCAAAATAAATAAAAATTATGATGGAGATACTTTTTTCCCTCTTAATCTTTAGCAGAATGGCATCCTGTAATAATAGATAAAACAAATGATTATCAAATTTACAAATTTATTAAAAAAGAGGTAACATGAAATTTTTAGAACAGCTTAATATTGATCTTGAAGAATATAACCTTTTAAATCATCCATTTTATCAATTATGGAATATGGGAAAATTTACTCATTCCACTTTACAAATTTGCGCAAAAGAATATTATCATCACGTTACAGCTTTCCCACGTTATATTAAGTGCAATACATTCCAAATGTAGTGATATACAAGCTAGGCAAATATTACTTGGTAATCTTATAGAAGAAGAACAAGGTGAAGAAAATCACCATGAACTATGGAAATGTTTTGCGGAAGGACTTAGATGTTTAAGAAACCAGCTCACTCCAGAACCTAAATTAGACTCAACTCAAAAACTTGTTCAAGGTTATTTGAAATTAACAGAGAAATCTTTTTCTATAGGTCTTGTAGCACTTTATGCTTATGAGCGTCAGATTCACGAAGTATCTGACTATAAAATTCAAGGGTTGCAAAAATTTTATAGGATTTCAGATTACAGAACTTTACAATTTTTCATCGTGCATAGTAAAGTTGATCAATGGCACACACAAGAATGTGTAAATGTGATTAATAATTTAAGCTCACAAGAACAAAAATTATTATATCAAGGAGCGATAAAAGGTATAAAACTACTATGGCAATTTCTAGACGATATACCTCGAGTAAATGAAGAGTTGGTATACGAATGTCAATTTTAAAAAGAGCAAGGAGTTCACAAGGAGAGGAGCGGAACATATACTTAATACGTGAACCACAGCTCTTTAAGAACGACATAGCCAATTTTTGAAATTCACCTAGTATACAACGTATCAATAATTTAACTATTATTCTCTTTCATAAAATGAAAAATATCTTCCTACATTCCTTAAGCCTCGCAAATTATCGTAACTTTAAAAATCTTGAATTAAAAACAGATAATACACCAATAATTTTAATAGGTGAAAACGGTAGTGGTAAAACTAATATTTTAGAAGCTATATCGTTGTTTTATCCAGGTAGAGGACTGCGGTCGGCTAAACTTGACGATATATGCAAAGCTTCAGAAGATTATTGCATCGTTAAAGCTTTATTACAAAGTCAATTAGGACTAGCAGAGTTTAGTACGCATATCAAACGCAACTCAAATAGGCGAATAACCGAATATAATGAAAGTAAAATAGCTAATAATGAGTTAAGTAAATTCACTAGTATGGTATGGCTGACTCCACAAATGGAAGGAATCTTTACAAGCGGTAGCAGTGATAGAAGAAAATTTCTCGATAGAATAGTTTATAATTTTTATCCAAAGCATGCAGAGTTAGTTAGTAAATACGAATATTACATGCATGAGAGAAATAAAATTCTAGCAGAAGACATAAGAGATGATAATTGGCTTAAAATTATTGAAGGAAAGATGGCTGATATGTCTAGTCACATTGCTAATAATCGCTTAAAAACCTTAGAATTTATGCAGCAAGCAATAGATGAACTTGAAAATGAGTTTCCAAAAGCCGATTTATCGATTGACGGCATTGTTGAACAAAGAATATTAGATGGCGAAGAAAATCTTGTTAATTTTATTACTGCAGAACTTTATCAAACAAGAAGCAAAGATAAACTACTTGGTCGTACTAGCTTTGGAGTTCATAAAAGCGACTTTTTAGTAAAGCATCAAAAGAAAAATATCTTAGCGAAATTTTGTTCTACTGGTGAACAAAAAGCTATACTAATTGCAATAATCCTTGCTGAAATGAATTATGTTATAAAGCTAACTAAAATAGCACCAATTTTACTTTTAGATGAGGTCTTTGTGCATCTAGACGATACAAGACGTCAATATTTAATCGAATTTTTTACCACTTTAAGCATGCAACTATGGGTTACAGATACAAATCTAGAGGGAATAGAAAATTTTGCAAGTAAAGCACAATTGATTAAGTTATAGGTTATATAATAATGTCATTCCTACTTAGAACAATCCACCGCTTTCGTCCTACGATTTGATCGCGGGATCCAGTTAAAAATACTAATGATTTTAGTATTTTTTATTGTTTTTTTTAGATACCGTGGTCAAGACACGGTATGACGACATTGTAGCATTTTTCTAGAGGCCATACAACAACGCTTTATAAAATATATTGCTTAATCTTTTAAAACTTCTTAGAATCATTTTTTTATTTAAGAAAATATATGACAAAACAAGCTAATAAAATATCCTATGATGAAGTACCTTATCCTCCATTTACTTTCAGCTATACCTCCCCGCCGTATTTAAGAACTATCGGCAAACTATTCCGGCTAAACCCTTCACCTCTTGAAACTGCTAAAGTACTTGAGATCGGTTGCGGAATCGGCGTTAATCTTTTTAACTTTGCTGAAACATATCCTAAATCACAGTCTCTAGGTGTTGACTTATCCAAAACGCAAATAGAATTAGGTCAAAAAATTATCAGCGATTTGAAAATAAAAAATATCGAACTAAAGGCATTATCTATATTGGACCTTGATGAGTCATACGGTAAGTTTGATTATATAGTTTGTCATGGCGTATATTCATGGGTTCCTCAAGAAGTACAAGATAAAATACTCGAAGTCTGTAATACACTGCTAAATCCAAACGGTATAGCATTTGTAAGCTATAATACGCTGCCTGGCTGGAATATGCAGAGAACAATACGCGAAATGATGATGTTTCATTCAGAGTTGTTTAATACTAGCCATGATAAATTACAGCAAGCTAGATTACTTTTAAAGTTCATAAATGACTCATTAGAAAGTTCTGCAACTCCTTATGCTAATTTCCTCCGAGATGAAGCAAAATTATTATCTGAATATACTGATTCATACGTACTACATGAATATTTAGGTGAAATTAATACAGGTATATATTTTCATCAATTCATAGCAAAAGCTCAAAAAAATCATTTAAATTACTTAGGTGATACATCCATTACGGCAATGTTTATCGGTAATTTACCTACTAAGGCAGCAGAAAAGCTACAAGCCGTTAATGATATTGTGCGTACTGAGCAATATATGGATTTTATCACTAATAGAAAATTTCGCTCGACATTATTATGTCATCAAAACATACATATAAACAGAAAAATTGAATTTAACAATTTAAAAGAGTTTTACACTACCATGAATATTAGACCGGTAACTCCGGAAAAAGAAGTGGATTTAACTAACGAACAGGAAAATATTAGCTTCTATTATGAAAATTTACCTGAGCCTTTTATTTCAACCACTTCGTCGATTGTGAAAGCTATTTTATATGTATATACTGAAAATATTAGCAATCCGATAAGCTTAGAACAAGTAGCAAAAGAAGCTTTTAAAAAGCTTGGTAAATATCAACTACAAGATTTCTTAGCAGCATTAGAACAGCATTTTATCACATTCATTTTTCAAGGTTATCTCAAAATATTTGAAACCAAGCCGCATGCTATAGCTACTATCACTGCAAAACCTAAAACTAGCGAATTTGCAAGATACCAAGCAAAGCAAGCACATTCCAATAATTCAACTCACGTGTTGAGTGTTACTAATAGAATTAACGATATGATAGGTATACCTATACACGAAAAATATATTTTGGAAATGCTAGACGGTACGCATAATATTGATGATATTAGGAAAGTAGTTCTTGAAAAAATTAATTCAAAACTTTTAACTGCTCGTGACGATAAAGGACAAGAAGTAACTGATCCAAAATTGTTAAAAGAATTTGTTGACTATATAGTTACTGTGTCTCTTGAGAAATTCCGGATGAACTATCTGTTAGTAGGGTAAGTGAGCATGACCCTGTCGTCATTGCGAGCGACTAAAAGGAGCATGGCAATCCAGAAGAAATATACTTCGAGTAATGAAGAGCCACTATACGAAGTTCAACTTGAAAAAGAGCAAGGAGTCTTCCGAGAAGCTGAGCATATACTTAATACGTGAGTATCCTAGGATTTACAAATACAACGTAGCCAATTTTTCAAGTTCAACGAGTATATCTATGCTACTAATTTTTCACGTAATACTTCAACTAACTTATTAATTGCTTCGGTTGGGTGGATGTTTTCAAGGATAGCAAGTTCGCCTGCAAGTCTATTTAAAGCTGATTCGTATAGTGTTCTTTCACTGTAAGAACGATCATTATCAACATTTTTATGTAAGTCCCGTAATACTTCGGCTATGGCTACAATATTACCAGAGTTAATTTTGCCTTCATATTCTTGGGCTCTTCTACTCCACATTCTATTTCCTTGTTTTGGTTTACCTTGAAGAGTTGAGTATATGAGATCTAAATCTTTTCTGCTTGCAACAGCTCTAAGACCAACAACCGCAGCCCTACTAACAGGCACTTTTAATGTCATTTTATCCTGTGAAAAGGAAATTACATATACCTTAATTTCAGTACCTGCAATAGTATTATATTCAATATTCGTTATTTCACCAACTCCATGTGCAGGATAGACAATTCTTTGCCCTATTTTAAACCCGGATTTTTGTTCAGTTTTATTTTCGGATTGTGTTGTATTTGCCATTATGAATTCCTCCGTAGTGGTTTTAGTGCCTAAGAACTTAATGTTAGACTACTATTTCTGTAGCATAGCACATTTTGCTTCTATTATAAAGTAGATATTTTTATTGAAATAAAATTGATACGCTTTTATTGTATAGAAAGTTAATAGTTAAGGGAAAATTATGCGAAGTATTTTTATCGTGCCGATATTTTTATTATTTTTGAGTAGTTGTTCAGAAGAAAAAACACAACATAAGCACCAAGAAGAGAAACAAATGATAGAGCAAGAGAATCTGCAAAACAACGACACTTCTCAAGAAATGAATCAAGGAGCAGTAAATTCTGAAAATGCAGCTGAATCGATAGTACCTGCTAACGATAATAATCAGACTGATGAAGTATCAACGCCGGCTTCACAAGCACAAAAAAATCCTGAAATAAAACCTGTTAAAGTTACTTTTGAAGTTGATGTTAATGATATGGTTCTCGGTAACAAAAAATCAAATGTTATAGATGAAGTATCAACGCCGGCTTCACAAGCACAAAAAAATCCTGAAATAAAACCTGTTAAAGTTACTTTTGAAGTTGATGTTAATGATATGGTTCTCGGTAACAAAAAATCAAATGTTATAGTAGTCGAGTATTTTTCTCCTACCTGTCCGCATTGTGCTTATTATCATCAAACAATTTTTCCGGAACTTAAGAAAAAATATATAGATACTAATAAAATTGCATATGTGGTTCGTGAATTTATTGCTACAAAACAAGATTTAGATGCTGCAATTTTAGCCCGCTGCAAGGGTGATATAAATAGTTTTGTACAGTTTCATAATATCATATTACAACAACAAGATAAATGGGCATATAGCAATAAATACAGAGAATTATTAACTGATATAGGTCAGCTTGGCGGTGTTCCTCCGGAAGAATATAAGCAATGTTTAAATAGTGATAAAATTACTGAAACGCTCATTGCTAACACTAATTTTGTAGCAAAAGCACCAAAATTTATAGGTACTCCTTCTTTCTTCGTTAACGGAGTACAAACCGGAAATTACAGTATAGATAGTATTTCTACGGCAGTCGATAAAGCTTTAGAGGAACAGAAAGAAAAAGCAAAAAATGAGATGAGTTTGTAATTTAATACTACGAGTAATTAAAGAATTACTAGATGAAGTTTAATTTGGAAAAAAGCAAGTAGTATATAGAGCGAGGAGCGGAGCATAGATAAACTACGTGTGCACCGCGGATCTTAGTAATATGACGTAGCCAATTTTTCAAATTAGACGAGTATAGTATGAATACGGAAAAACTAAAAGATATCAAAGCAAGAATTAAAGACTTAAAAACTTCTAAGATTTCTAATTCTAAGGTTCAGCAAGAAATTAGCCCATTCACTATCTCTGTAGATTTAGTTTCAGGTACAATGGTAGGGGTCGTGATTGGAATATTTACGGATAAGTTTTTTAATTCTAAACCATTATTTCTTATTGTATTTACAATAATAGGAATGATTGCCGGCTTTAACATTATAATACAGAAAATAAGGAAATGACTCACAGCCCTTTAGCACAATTTGATATCAAAAAATTGATAGACATCAAAATGTTCGGTTTTGACATCAGCTTTACTAATTCGAGTATCTATATGTTACTTGCTAGCATCTTGGCTCTAACTTATTTTTACTTAGCTTTTTATAACCGAAAATTAGTACCTTCTAGACTACAAGTAAGTGCTGAAATAGTTTATAATCTTGTAGCTGATATGTTAAATCAGAACATAGGAGTAAAGGGACACAAGTTTATTCCGTTAGTTTTTAGTTTGTTCATTTTTGTTTTATTTTCTAATTTGCTTGGTATGACACCTTATAGCTTTACTGCTACTAGTCATATTATCGTTACTTTTACCTTAGCAATTATAGTATTTTTAACGGTCACTATAGTTGGTTTCGTAAAACACGGCTTACGTTTTTTAACTCTTTTTTTACCATACGGTACTCCTTTATGGTTAGCACCATTGATGATAGTAATTGAACTGTTTACATATTTAGCAAAACCGGTTAGTTTATCATTGCGACTTGCTGCTAATATGATGGCGGGACATGTTTTATTAAAAGTAATAGCCGGTTTTACCGTTTCATTAATGATTTACTTGAAATTTCTACCAATCCCTATTATAGTGATACTAATTGGGTTTGAAATTTTTGTTGCAATACTTCAAGCTTATATTTTTACTATTTTATCTTGTATGTATCTTAATGATGCTATTAATTTACACTAGGCCTGTCACACAACTTGCTTCTAAAGGTAATTTGTACGTCAATCCGATGCTAAAATCCTCACGTACTTTTTTGTACGCTGCGGTTCTGTGCTTGGTATTTCCTTCAAAGTCCTCTTTATCAGCTTCGTTGTGCAAAAAGCCTATTATACAGATAATTAGATAAAATTTTTGATTAATTAAAAGTTAGGTTTTTTATGGACATGGTTTCTTTAAAGTTTATTGGTATAGGGCTTATGGCTATCGGAATCTACGGTGCGGCTCTAGGTGTTAGTAATATATTTAGCTCTCTACTTAGTTCAATAGCACGAAACCCTTCAGCTGCAGAAAATTTACAAAGAATGGCTCTGATTGGTGCAGGGCTTGCTGAGGCAATGGGACTTTTTTCCTTTGTAATTGCTATGTTACTTATTTTTTCTTAAAATTCATTTTAAATAAGATGCCTCAATTTGATGTTGCTACCTATTATTCACAAATTTTTTGGCTTATTGCTACTTTCGGCTTATTATATATCTTTGTTTATAAATTTATAACTCCAAAAGCCGAAGAAATTTTTAATAATAGACAGACAAATATTCAATGTAATATTACACAAGCCGATATGCTAACCCAAGAAGTAGAAAAGTTAAATAAATATTACAACGTGGAAATAGACAAAACAAATACCGAAATAGATAGGCTTAAAAAAGAAAAAATAGACTCTTTAGAATCAGAATTTTTAATTACAAGAAAGAATCTAGAGCAAGATTTAAAAAACTCTATAAATCAAAATATTGAAGGTATAAATTTAGCTGCTCAGCAATTTAGAACTAATAAAAGCGAAGCAATAATAAAGCTTGCAGTTAATATTATTGAAAAAATAACCGGAACTAAAGCAGATATGAATTTACTGCAAAGTATAAAAGTAAAATAATGAATTTCCTAGATGAAAGCTTTTGGCTCGCCGTTAGTTTTGTAATTTTTGTATATTTAATTTATAGACCGGCAAAAAAAGCCATTTTAAATTCTTTAGATGCTAAGATTTTAGAAGTACAAGAAAAAGTTCTAAAATCTGAAAAGTTAAAAGAAGATGCTGCTTTGCTCTTTGAACAAACCAACGCACAAATACAAAAATTAGAAGCTTTACGCTCTCAAATGATAGAAGAAAGTAATGAGGTTACCAAGAAACTCATTCAAGAAAAAACTAAAGAAATTGAAGAATTTTTAGAGCATAAAAGATCTGATGCTATACAGTTAATTCAAAACCAAAAATCAACTGCAAGCAAAGAGCTACAAGATGAATTTTGTGATGAAGTGATAACACTTGTTTCCAAATATTTCCAATCAGCTAGGCTTTCAGAAAGTAATATTGCTAAAAATTTAATGGATAAATCTGATTCTTCTTGTGATGACAGTAAAACTACATAGTCATACTAACCACGACCTAACAATTTCTTTAGCATCGCTTTATCATCAACACATATCCGTAATATCGAGCCGTCAATAAAATATTCTGGATGCTCGGTTGCTATTTTTTTTTTATTAATGCATGGTAGAATATAGCAAATTCTTTTACACAAGTGCAATTTTTATTAGTATTATAAATAGCTATTAAACAAATTGCTTCAAAATATAACATTTTTGCTATTTCTATATTCTTATCATTTCCTAAAATTGAGAACTTACTATTCTATTTATCTTTAACAGCATTAATAAATATTTTATTTAAGACTCTTTTTTGTATTTTTTGTTTAATTTATAATAAGCAGTTCCAATTTTATTAAGAAAGCCAGCAATATCATGGTGATTACTGTGATACCATTATTGTCTTATCTTTAATGCTGCTTTATGGTATTTTAGTGCTTTTTCAGTATCACCTAGTTTATCAGTTTATCGTAAACTGCTCCAACATTATTAAGAGAAATTGCAATATCCATATGATTTCCTTTAAATCATACTTTATATATTTTAAAAGTTTCTTTATGATATTTTAATGACTCCTCAAATTTATATAATATATAGTCTTGATAACAACCTATTTTTTGATATAAATTTGCCTTTCTAAATTTATCAATTTCAATATTATAATTTAATATTTTAATCACATGAGGATAAAGTATTTTTGCACTATTCAAGTCTTCATTTGGAATATTAGTTAATTGGGGTAATAAATCATCTAAGGCTTCTATTAGTTTAGCATGAATTTCTTTTTTATTTATTATATGATCTAAGTTGTCGCTTATATAATTTTTTATTGAGATTTGTACTAACCTATGTAATTGCAAATTATTTTGTCCATTTTGGCATATCACGTTTACTATAGGTAATGGTTCTAATCTTTTTATAGATTCTTGCAATTTCTCTTCATCTATTAGAAACAATTCTTTAAAAAAATCTATGTTAATAAAATCAGAGTCTAAGTACACTAAACTTTGCGTTTTCAACCAAACTTTTTGAAGCAAAATAAATTAAAAGTTATTACTTTCAATTATTATTTTTATTAAAATTAGATTGTTTGAGATAATGAGTTTATAGGAAAACATAGAATGGTGACCCCTACGGGACTCGAACCCGTGTTCCCACCGTGAAAGGGTGGTGTCCTAACCGCTAGACGAAGGGGCCTTCACTTTGAAAGTAGGCAAATAGATATATTAGTCATACCGTGGCCATGACCAGCTAAGTTTTTTTGTTGTCATTCCGTGATTTATTCACGGAATCCAGTTAAAAATACTAACATTAGTTTTTTTCTGGATACCGTGGACAAGCCACGGGATGACAGTGATGGAATTAATCTACGGCATGACGGTAAGTTAGGAGTTTTATACAGCAACTTTGCAAATATTGCAAGTATAAAAATTATAGGTTGACCTTAAGCTTAACACTACCTTGATGACTTCTATAATGTTTATTTAGATAATAATTATAATCCAACGAAATAGTAGTATTCTTGATACTACCTATAATACCCGTTCCTAAATTATAGGATGTTTTCGGTTGCTTCGGTATTAGATAATCCTGTTTGAATTTATGATCAAATATTTTAACAACTCTATTTATTCTTTGGGTTTTCTCTTTAAAAGTATGTTCTACCGCTCCTTGGAACGTTATACCTAAATTATTAAATTTTAGAACATCTTTTAAAGGTACTTTGACTTTAGTACCGACAATTCCGGACAATATATTATTCTCTTTCATTGTAAGAGCTATTTCTTGTACGTTAATACCAGTTTCATTATATACCCCATCTCGTGACTTCCCATATCTTAAGCCGATATTTGGGGTAATAACACACTTGTTCTGCAAAAGATAATTATAATTCAGTAATGCTTCCGCGTTATAACTATGATTACGATGTCTTACATTACTTCCAATTTTAGTATCACCATATGAATAAGTTGTCTTATCTTTAATAAAGTTTTTAGAAGCAGATACTAAAGCTTGTAGTGCAAAATTCCTCGGTAATTCTTTTTGTCCGTAAATAGAAATCACATGACTATCAATAAGTTCTTTGTCATTATCTTTACTATTTTTAAATTTAAATACTGAATGAACATTACTGTAAGCTATACCTAAAATATTATTGTCGATTTCAACGTCAAACCCAATAGTAGCACCTTTGTTAGTACCTCTATAACCATTCATATTTTCTACGCGTCCATGATTATTAGTGCCGTACATACCACGCATCCACAAACCTCTTGTTATACGAGACTCTTCTTCATCACCGGCTCCTACCGCTACAATATTATTAGCAATATTCATAGATGTATCTAATCTGTTACGAATCATATTATTTACAATAGTATTAACAACTTTCGCTTGATTTAAAGTAGGTGCATTTTCTGAAATTTGCGTTTGCATTTCTTGTTTTGCTTTCTGTTCAAGAGGAATAGCCATATCAACTTCCGTTATTTTAATGTTACCCCCATCGGAATCGGATAATTGCTCTATTATTTCTTCTTCCTCTTCAAATCCTGAATCATACCTTTCTTCATCTTCGCTACCACCGCCTAATTCTAAAGATTCCTTTTCTCTATCGTCATCTAATGCCAATGCACACTCATTACTTGATACATGTAGTGCAAGTAACTCTTTATCTCCTGCTTTTTGAATACCAGATTCTGTTACTTCTGTGTCTTCTTTTTCTTCATGGCCTGCAGGTAAGGTAGATTCTGATTCACAATCTGACACTAACATTTCTTGTAACAATGACTGAGCAAAAATATCTTCAGCTTCCTCGCTCGTATACTTCTCTAGAAGTAACGAAGAAATTTTTTTATCATGTTCTTGTAATCGTGCATTTATTGCTAAAAGCATTCTTTCATCTAATTCCTCTACATCCTGTATACTATTACTTATATAAGCCATTGCTTCTTTAATATGAGTAAGTTCTTCACTTCTAGAACTTGAACCAAGCAATTCTTCCATTGTTTGTATTTTGTTGTTTAATACTTTTATATAGGTATATACAGAACCTTTATTAGACTCCGTATCTAGATGCTTTATCTCACCTTCTAACAAAATCTTTTCTTTCGACATCTCAAATACTTCGAGCATTAACTTCTTAAATTTTGGATCATCGTGATTTAAAGTATCTAACTCCAATTCCTTAGCTTTATAATCTGGTGATGATACAGATCCAGCTAAATCAAGAGCTTCTAGACTGTTTGATCTAGGTTCTTTTAACTGCTGCGATTCTTCAAGAACTACCAAATCCAAACTATTAATGGAATCAGTCACTTTTTTAGGCGTCTTATAATATTTCCTTCTATGCTCATCACGAATGTCTTGCATTAATTTAAAGCTATTATTATGTTGCCCAAATAACCTAGCTGCATTTTCTACTGCCTCTTTTGCCTTAGTACTATTTGGAGTTTTTATCGCCTTTTGAATAACTTGGTTATGTGCCGTTTCAGCTTCTACTAGTTTAGCTTCTTTCTCTTTACGCCTATTATATGTTAATATAGGTCGTATTTTAGGATGAACTTCATTTGCCACTGCTCTAAATTCATCATCACTTAATGCTGATGCTTCTGATAATAACAAATTTGTTACTATCAGGGACTTTTCTTGCTGTATTTGGTTTAGTGAATGAAATGACGCTAGGTTATTTAATTCCTCTACATATTGAGGTATTACCGAAGCACTGGTTGGCAAGATCCCAAGTGCTAAATCAATGCTTTTAAGCCCCTCTTCTTCCGGATATAAGTCTAAATATGTTGTAGAGTTAGGATTTGAACCTTCGTTTGAACGATTTGCTTGTATTTGCTGCTGAACTTTTATTGGCATTAAGTACCCATATCCATCCTCCGGCAAAGTTCTCTGAAGCTCATGACTTAATTGCATGGTTGACTTTGCTGTTAACAACTGCTTAGAAATAGTAGCAGTAGAAGAAGTTGTTGACGAAGTAAGAACTAGTCCCTCTAGTTTTTTTATACTTTCTTCAATCTTATCATTTGTTACCATTGCAACATGATTGCCAATTTGCTCTTGCAGTTTTTTTAGTTTTGTTCTACTTGCTGCCTTCTTTGCATCATTCAATATTTTTTGAGCTTCATCTGCCGCCGCTTTTATAGCTTTTTCTTGCTTCTTTATTTTCGATAATTGTTTTTGTGCTTCTTTTTTTTGATTTTTATCCTCTATAGCTCCTACTGTTAATTCTAATTCTTGCAACCTGTTCGATGTTGTATTAGCATTTGATATTTGCTGCATTTTTTTTGCAATATCTTCCCTTATTTCTACTATATCTCTTGCTTTTTCTTTTTGATAATTTTCTTCTTTTCTTTTCTTTTCTCTTTCAGTTCTTTGCTTATCCACCACTTGTTGCTGTTTTTTTGTTTTTTCTACAGCAATATGTCGTTGATTTCGCTCTAATTGAACTTCCTCTCTTTCACTTACTGGATCTTTGTATTCTGCACTATTTCTTTTTACTTCATTTGCTTCCGCTCTCCTTTTATCGACTACAGCTTGTCTAGCAGCATTGACTTTTTGCTGTTGAGTAAGCAGCTCTAGTTGTTGCTGTTGATTTAAGAATGGCCCAGCAAGCGGCATCTCCGTAACCGTAGCTTTTCCTTGGAGTTTTGTTAAAACTACCCCACCTACTTCTCTAGATAAACTATTTGCTTCATCATTTTTATTTGTTAATTTTTGTTGAAGGTCATCTATTTTTTTATTATTTTCTTTTATTTTTGCACTATCTTTATCCAATTCATACTTATCTTTTACTCCTCCTTTCTTTTTGTTCCAACTGGCTAGACTCTTATTTTCTTCATCTAATTCTTTTATTTTTATTCCTATCGCTGCAGCTTCTAACTTTAGTGCTTTTGTTTTTTTCTGTGATAAAAATATCTGTTTTTGTAGCCGTTGTAACGGTTTTTTATTTTTTTTGCCTTTGGTATTTTTAATTGTTGATTGTACTTCAGCTAACTTGATTCCTAATATCTCATTAACTCGTAATATATTACTTACCATTCCTGCTGCAATTTCAGTACTGCTTTTTGTTATAGGCAACGGATGTGCTGTCGGTATCGGAGAAACCGTTGATTTACTAGGCTGCACTGTCTGTTGCGATTCGCTACTGCTAAACGATAATCTTCGTACTGCCTTTGAGTTTGTATTTGGTGGTGTAGATTCTAAATTATCATTTGGTTTAGAATCTGAAGTAGGCTGCGGAGTCGTCGGTGTTGATGATGGAGTACTAAGTTCCGTAGTATAATGTTCCGGTGATGCCAGAGAATCTGAAGTAGGCTGCGGAGTCGTCGGTGTTGATGATGGAGTACTAAGTGCCGTAGTATAATGTTCCGGTGATGCCAGAGAAGTATTTGGTGTATTAGGTGCAGTGACAAAGTCATTTGAAGCTGGGCTAACAGTAGGCGACGATGCTGTTATCATCATTTCTGGTTTTTTAGGCGTTTGCTCTGTTAGTGCATGAGTATAATCATCTTGATTTTGCACTACTTTTTCAGCATCTCCAAGTGTTTTTCTTCTACTAATTGGTCGTGCTTTTCTTGCTTTCCCGACATCAGACTTACTACGTGCTACCACTCTATAATGATCATCTATAGGAATATCTTTTAATGGATTAAATGTTTTAGATTGCTTAGATATTGCCATTTCTCTTATTTCAGATGCAGTATATGTGTTTACTTCCGGTTCCGGTACAATTACTGTTCCTATTTGTGGCGAGGTACTTGTCGTATCTTTATTTAGTGATAATCTCCTACTGAGTTCGGTCCGAAATGCTTCTTTACTCATCGCCATTCCTTCAATAGGCATTGCCATTACCGCTCCTACTGAAATAGAGGCAAGCATAGAATATTTTAAAAATCTTGATTTTTTTAGTAAATTTTGTTCTGTTAACTTATTCATTACAAATATCTCAATTTAAATTAAAATTAATATACGTAAACATTAGGAATGATTAGGAATGATAATAAATGAGTTAATAAAAAGCAATATATAAGTTAATTTATCTTAACTTATTAATTACAAGAGAATTTTATTCTAATGATTGAAAATATAATAGATATAACGTACAATGTATTTTTAACTGTTGATTGGAAATGCCACAATATTTTAAAAAACTTTGTCAGCAGAGTATAATTTTAAATATTTGGTATTTTGTTAGTTTTATTTACATCATTATTGTTTATTTTTTACTTGATTTTAAGCTTTCATTTATAACAACTTTTTTCATTTTTTGTGCTTGTCTAATATCAATCTTTACTAGAATATCTAATATATTTTTACAGTTTGCTTACGGAGTGATTATTGCTTTTATTTTTTGCGTATTTATCTCTAAATATTGTGTGACAAATTTACACGGCGTAACACTTCATAAACCAATAATAACAAAAATTAGCTGTAAAATATAATCAATAACACCGACTATTATAGGAGGACCAGTAGTATTAGGTAGTATAAAGATATAAAAAATTAATCGTGATTTACGAAAAGTAAAGATTGGCATACCGAAGAAATATATACAAGAAATTATGGTAAATGGCAGAATTATTTTGCTTTTTAAACTCTATAAGCCGCAAAATAGTATACTCCCCGGGGATATGATTTTGGTTTTTATGCTTATCTATCGGATATAGGTGGCAAACTGCTATGCCATGTCGCAGCTACAAATTATAGAACGTAACGATACAAATTTTGATAGCTTTATTTATAGAGTGCGTTCTTATATTTATAATAATTTAATAAAAAAGCTAGGAAATGATAAAGGAAATTTTGCAGCTGCGATATTACTCGGTAATACGAAAGGTTTAAACATGCAAATAACGCAGGATATAAGACAAAGCGGTATATCACACGTGCTTTGCGTTTCAGGTTTGCATTTATCTTTAGTTGTGATGATTATTTTCCTTATTACAAGATTTTTATTAAATCTCTCAAATTATTTTGCATATCATTTCAATATAAAATTAATCTCTGCTTATTGTTCACTAATAGGAAGTTTTGGTTATTTAGAGCTAAGCGGTATGCAAATTGCAGCAACTAGAGCCTTTATTACTGCTGCAATCTTTATTTACTGTATTATTATCGAACGTTCTTGCTTTCCTCTTCGTTCACTTACAATTGCAGCTTTTATAATATTATCGTTAAATCCAGAATATATTTTTCATCCAAGTTTCCAATTATCTTTTATCGCCGTATTATCACCTATTACAGGTTACGAGTTTTACTGAAAAAATTCGTGGTTAATTAGGGAAAATAAAGGCATTTTTGGAGCAGTAAATTATTATATGGCTTCAAATATTTATTCAAGCTTCTTAGACAGTATTATCACAGCTCCGGTGGTAATTAATCAATTCTTCATATTTTCCACCTACTCAGTACCGGCTAACCTCATTGTTGTTCCAATAACATCAATAGATTAATTATCATAGGATTTTTTATTGAAATAATCATAAAATCAGCTGCCTATTTTAATAGCTTACCGGGAGCTGTATGGTATTTCGGTTATATTACCAATTTCAGCATACTACTTTTTTATTCGTTTTTTTTGATTTGTATATGGAAAACCTCGTGGCGTTTGCTTGCTCTTGTAATTATGATAATATCTTTTATATTTATGTTCTACTCTCCAAAGCCAAATTAATATTTGACACGAGTAATATGGCAGTAGGCATTAAAGACAAAGACGAAAAGCTTGTAATTTATGCCGATAAAATTCCTACATTTAATAGCACTTATTGGGCTACTTGATTTGGACAAAAAGAGAGTATAGTGTTACCTTTAAAAGATAATATTTTCATAGCTAATCACGGACAGAAAATTGTCATTAATAATAATCATCATTGTAAAAAAGCCGAAATTCATATCAATCTCAATTACAAAGCTAAATGCCACGGGAGCTTAATAACGATTAATCACGATTTAAAAAAGCCCTGTTATACTTATCTTTTGCAATAAAAAGGAATGTACGGTAAAATCTACTCGAGGTCATCACCGCGTAAGCTGGGATCCCTAGGCTAAAGCGAGATAAATCGAGTATTTTAAAAGCTTTAAAATACTGGATTCCCGCCTACGCGGGAATGACATAAAGGAACGAGTTGATAACCCTAGAGTCTTTTTAAAAACTACCAGATACTATAGGTAAAATCAAATAATGCAAGTTATACATACAACTTTAAAAATCCCTTCAAAAGGATATAAAAAAATCTTGAGCCTTTTAAATAAAAAAGGACAAGCAAGACTTATTGGAGGCTGCGTACGAGATGCGTTACTTGAAAAAAGCAGTTATGATATCGATATAGCTACTAATTTAATACCGGATGAAGTAACAAATATTTTATTGAAAGCTAATATCAAAACTATCCAGACCGGTTTAAAATTTGGTACGATTACGGCTATTTTAAATAATGAGCAATTTGAGATTACAACTCTTAGAAAAGATATCGAATGCAACGGTAGACATGCCAAAGTAGTATTCACCGACGATTTTGCCGAAGATGCTGCAAGACGAGATTTTACTATTAATGCTTTAAGCTATTGCCCATTTAAGAACGAGATATATGATTATTTTGAAGGCTTTAAGGATTTGCGGCAGGAAAAGGTTGTATTTATAGGGGAAGCTCTAGATAGAATTAAAGAAGATTACTTACGAATCCTACGCTTTTTTCGGTTTTCTAGCTATTATACGAATCAGCTTGATGACGGCATCTTTAAAGCATGTAAAGCTTTAAAAGACGGCTTAAAAACTTTATCACGAGAGCGAATTAAAAGCGAAATGGATAAAATTATCGTTTCAAAAAGAGCGGAACAAATTTTAAAAGCTATGTTTGAAATAGGAATATTAGAACTAATATTCTCTATCCAAAATTATGAAATAAAATTTTTTGAGCAATCTAAAGCATTAGAATTAGCAACTAATTATGCTTTATTACTATATAATTTAAAAAACATAAATTCAAAGCTTCTTCTCGATTGGAAATTCACAAAACAGGAAGTAATACAAATATTATCAATAATAAACTTTTTGAATAACGCTGAATGTGATATAAAAAAAATTTGGTTTGAAAAGAAGAACTATAAGGAATATTTATTGGCAGCTAGCATAATCGGTAAATTAAACCATTCACAAGTAAAAGAATTTATCCATAAATATGATCCATTATTACGTCCGAAATTCCAAGTAAACGGTAATGACTTATTAAATATGAATATAGAAAAAAAAGAGATAGGAGCAAAACTAGAATATCTAAAAAATTTTTGGATAGACCAGGATTTCAAGCCTAGTAAATCTGAGTTGTTGGAAAAGTTATGAAGATTAAGATTTATAATATACTTCTAATGTCATCATGCGACTTGATCGCGGGATCCAAAAAAATGGATACCGTGGTCAAGCCACGGTATAACACCGGAAAGATTCTAACTTTACTATTCCTTACATTCTTCAGCCTTACTAGCTACGCTAAGCCTAAGATAGTTGTAAGTATTACGCCAATTGCTAGTATTGTTTCGATACTTGTTAAGGATAAAGCTGATATCGAGAGTTTAGCAGTAAACAATGATTGCCCTCATCACCATAATATAAAGCCAAGTGATCTTGCTAAAGTTAAAAATGCCGATATAGCAATTTATATTAATGAACAATTTGACAGTTTTGCCGAGAAATTAATTGATAATCATAGCAAAAATATTATTAAAATCAGTAATATTAAATCTTTAACCACTATAAAAGATAATTGGCATATTTGGCTTGATCTTAATAATACTGCAATTTTACTACAGGAATTTGCACGAATATTTAGTAAAAATTTTCCTGAGCTACAAGAAGATATTAATAATAACCTTTCAGCAGCGCTTAAAGAATTAAGCAAGCTACAAGAAATTAGAAATAATGAATTTGCAACGATAAAAGACGTAGTTTTATTAAGTGATAGTAGCGAGTATTTTTTTCTTAATACTAATATTAAAACTGCAAAATTATATAGTAAAAGTCAAAAAAGCCTACGATATATAAGCAAGCTAGAAGATTTAATTAAAGAGTCTAATAACAAATGTCTTATTTTAAGTAACGAACAAAATTCACGATTATACGACAAATTAAACGCTAAAATAATAATATTAAATAGCGAAAACTGGAATGTTCAGAATATTCATTCAAACACTTTTCAGAACCAATATTTACAAATGATTAATCAAGTTAAAAAATGCATACGCTAAATAACGAGGCAGAGACAAAAAAACTTGCAAAACTCTTTGCACAAAGCTTAAAGCCAAATGATATAGTTTTACTTAACGGTAACCTTGGAGCAGGTAAAACATTTTTTTGTCGTGAAATTATTAAACATTTTTGCGGTGAAACTACGAGCATTATAAGTCCGACTTTTAACTTACTGCAAACATATAAAGCATCCAACTTTACTATCTATCACTATGACCTGTATCGTCTTAAATCACCTGAAGAAATTTATGAACTTGGACTTGAAGAGGCATTAAACTGCAATTTAATTTTAATAGAATGGTCTGAAATTATTAAGCATTTACTCTCGCAGCCTTTAATCGAAGTCAATCTAGAAGTATTAGACGAAAACAAACGTTTGTGTAGCATTATAACAAATTCGTCAGAATATTCCAGTATTGATTTTTTACAAGCTTCTCTGTTATTTGGTACAAAACTTGATATTCAATTAGATAAAAGCCATACTAGAAAAGTTAAGTTATAGTCTATTACTTTACACAGTCTAATATATTATTTAAAAAATCTTTACTCTCTTTCTCTGATAAAAAACCGCTTTTACTTTCATTTTTTGCCTGCATTTTCCAATACATATCTTCAAGCTGATTAAATTGCTCATATTCTTCGGGTGATATAAGAAGTTTGCCGTATTTATTTATAATTACTTGTGATTTTACTGCTTGAGTCATTGATGATCCAATTTTAATATCTAGCTAATCAATTAGCATGTAATAAAAACCCATTTGCAATAGGCAGTAACTTTAATTCCGGTAACATCGGCATAATTAAATCTATTCCCGCTTTTTCGTTACTATTACCGTGTACTAATATAAAAGAGCCATCTTGAACTTTTTCGCCTTTAGCAAGCCATGCATTGCTGCCAAGCGGAATAAATCCTAAATCTTTTAGCTTTTCTATTAATGTTTGATCAGAAACTAATCCTGGAAAACGAAAGAAAGGCGACGGAGCAATATTATAACGTACTAATATTTTCCCTACTTCTAATACTTCATTTTCAAAATCATCTTTATTGGACAGAAGAAAATTATCTTCAAGAGGTTTATCTTTAAAGTGAGGATGGCTAAATGAATGATTAACCCATGTTATTTGTAAATAACCATTTTCTTGTTGTTTTAATAACCATAAGAACTCTTCTGTATGATTATTAATCCATAAGCCTGAAACACATATAGCAATCGGAATAGGTTTATTCAGTTTGCTCGATAATGCTACGATCTTTTTAAAAAAATCTTCTTCAAAGCTTTTGGAAGAAGGACACATATCAATCGTCAAGAACTGCCCTTTTACTTTATACATGCTACTCGTAGCACCGTAATTTTGTAACATATAAGGTGCAGAGTTATATTTATTTAAAGCCTTAATATACGGCGTTTCATTTAATTTTTTTAGAAGATTTTCTTTTTCTGTTTTATTCGTAGGTAAAATTACTAGCTCTTGTAAGGTTAGCTCAGTTTTAAAAGAATGTGGATCTACTAAAACGAAATATAATTTTTCATTATTTAAATAAGAACGAATAGCGATTTTTATTTTTTTATTCTCAGAAATTACAGGCAAAAATACCGGTTTATAATCAGTTATAATCGCTGCTTTTTCATCCGCATAACTTAAATTAAAAAACAATATTATAAAAATAAAACTTAAAATTCTTTTCATTTATTCGTATCCATAATGCTCGTATAAAATTCTGCAATTTTCTCTTTTAACTCTGCGGGGTCATGCATCAAATTAACGGCACCTCTAAACTCTGCTGAACTTGGTAAACCGCTACTATACCAACTAATATGCTTACGAGCAATAGGTATGCCAACAGATTTGCCATAATAATCAAGTATTGCCTCACAATGCTCGGTTACGATATCTAGCTGCTCTGCTATAGATGGATCAGGTTTTCTTTCACCGGTTTTAAGGTAATGATCAATTTGTGAAATAATCCAAGGTTTGCCGTATGCTCCTCTACCGACCATAATACCATCTGCACCGGATTTCTGCAGGGCTTCTTTTGCTTTAGCAAAATTAGTGATGTCACCGTTAGCAATAACCGGAATTTTTACTGCTTCTTTAACTGATCTTATAAAATTCCAATCGGCATTACCGGAGTAAAACTGACATCTCGTTCTACCGTGAACGGTGACCATTTGAATCCCTGAGTTTTCAGCAATTTTAGATAAAGTCGGAGCGTTTTTCGTATTATCATCCCACCCCATACGCATTTTAACCGTTATTGGAATCTTCACCGCTTTAACGGTAGCTTCAAAAATCTTAGATGCCAGCTGTTCATCACTCATTAGAGCCGCACCTGCATAACCGCCTACTACTTTTTTCGCTGGACAGCCGAAATTAAGATCGATAATTTTCGCTCCCATATCCTCGTTCATTTTAGCAGCTTCAGCTATTACATTAGGCTCACAGCCTGCTAGCTGCACGCATGCACTTGTCGGATCGTCATGCATGATAGCACATTTTTGCATTGACTGCCTAGATTTCACAACCATTGCACGACTTGCTATCATCTCAGAAACTACAAGCCCTGCCCCAAATCTTTTTACCAATTTTCTAAATTCTAAGTCCGTAATATCAGACATTGGAGCAAGCATTACATTTGAAGAAAGTTCTATATTACCGATTTTGATCATAAAAAACCGTTATAAAAATAAACACTCATGATATCATAATTAAGTATTTTTGTCTAATATTACTAATTAAGAATAGACAAAAGCCGATTAATCTATTATAAGCTTATCGTTGTATTTGGTTTTTTAGTCATTGCGAGGAAGTGTTGTTGCGTAGATACCAAGTCGTCATTGCGAAGAACAAAGCGAAGCGTCAATCCAGAAAAAGATTAAAAAATTCTGTAAATCAGAATTTTTTAACTGGCTTGCTTCGTCGAATTACTACGTAATTCTTCTCGCAATGACGGAACACGGAAAAACAATTCAACTCAACAATATCCGCGTGCAATGATGATTTAGGCATCCTCTGGATAAATGAAGAGTAGATGAAGTTTTATTTGGAAGATAGAAAGGAATTCACAAGACTAGGAACATAGCGTGCTTATACGTGAGTACCGCAGTGCTTGTAGAACCAACGTAGCAAATTTTTCAAATAAAACTAGTATATATGGCCACGTAGCTCAGTCGGTAGAGCAAAGGACTGAAAATCCTTGTGTCGTTGGTTCAATTCCAACCGTGGCCACCACCACTCTTTACTTTAAATCACGTTTTTATATCCTCGATTAAATATCTATTGTATTTTTAAACTTATTTTTATAATGTTAATTATGTTTAATAAGAGTACATTATGTTTGCTAGGTATAAAAGAATTTTTTGAAATAGAGTCTGATGAAGTATTATATGATAAACTAAACAACTCTCGGCTATAAGCTGAGATGTTATAAATAGAAGTGTAATCGATTAGAAATAGGTCATCATTAATAGTTGCACCTTCTTGCTCATCAATATACTGCTGTATCATTTCATCAGTAATATTACCCAAACTAACTGCCATATAACCTCTAGCCCAAAAATGATTGCCCCAATACTGCTTTCTCAAATAAGTAAATTCTTGCAATAATATTCTTGAGCTACTGCATTTTCAATACTGCACAAGTTTGCTAGGTGTTATTTGCGGTCTATACTAGATAAACATATGAACATGATCACAAGCTACTTTGCCTGAAATTATCTGTACTTCATGTTCCATACAAATACTCCTAAATAAATCTCTAGATCTCTCTTCGCTACCTTTCACGTTAATACACTCTTGCTATACTTTGGTACCCACATATTGTGTACTTTTAAATCATACTGGATATGGCTATTTTTTTCTATAACTTCTCATATCTCTTTATAAATTCGTCGCCAAGGCAACTTCATTATATCTTACATTCGACTAAAGGCGATTGATTGTTCATCCCAAATCGGCATATTAAGATATTTTTTACTGTAAATTATAAGATTTTTTGAGATAGGAACAAACTATTACTGCAAAAATCTTATTAATTTTCGTTAAAAAATATCTAAAAATAGAAATAATTTAATTCTCCTTCACATAACCTAACATATTTATAAAGAGATATGAGAAGTTATAGAAAAAAAATAGCCATATCCAGTATGATTTAAAAGTACACAATATGTGGGTACCAAAGTATAGCAAGAGTGTATTAACGTGAAAGGTAGCGAAGAGAGATCTAGAGATTTATTTAGGAGTATTTGTATGGAACATGAAGTACAGATAATTTCAGGCAAAGTAGCTTGTGATCATGTTCATATGTTTATCTAGTATAGACCGCAAATAACACCTAGCAAACTTGTGCAGTATTGAAAATGCAGTAGCTCAAGAATATTATTGCAAGAATTTGCTTATTTGAGAAAGCAGTATTGGGGCAATCATTTTTGGGCTAGAGGTTATATGGCAGTTAATTTGGGTAATATTACTGATGAAATGATACAGCAGTATATTGATGAGCAAGAAGGTGAAACTATTAATGATGACCTATTTCTAATCGATTACACTTCTATTTATAACATCTCAGCTTATAGCCGAGAGTTATGTGCTCCTTCATAGAGCCTAATCGTTATCCTTATTTAAACAATAACCGATAAAACGAACGGTTTTAATAATTAAATTGTCTTTCCCTAAGACTCTCTAACTTCTATTTATATGAACATCTATAAGATGTTCATTAAAAGTCTCTTCGCTTTCCAATAAGTATTTTATTATTTCTTGACGCGAAAATACTTTATTTGGAAACTGAAAAAAATCGTAAGATTTTAAACTTAGTAGGACATAGATGAATATTCAGTCCGTCTTTGTATAATTTTTCAGTCTTTAAATCAATATTTATTAATAATATTATCCTGTAAAACTGACTTAGAACGTCTCAATAAGCTCTTTAAAGTACCTACTATTTGCTCAGATAAAAGGGGCTTATAAATATAAAAATTAGTACATTATCATCTATTTTTGTTAAATTTAATTGCTTGTTTTGTAATAATAAATATTATGGGCGTTTTAGAAAATTTATTAATTTTTCTAACGTTATTTTTTGTTATTAAAGGATTTTCTTGTAATTCTGCACTAATAATCATGATAGCAAGCGGATAACTAAAAAATAAGTTAATGCTTTTTCTAGAGTTGAAGCCATAATTATATTAAATCATGCTCTCTCATTACTTCAAGAAATATTAATACTTTTTTATTTTTTCTTCTATAATAAAACCTTCAGGTAATACCTTATCAAACACTGAATTAATCTCCATTAATATTTAGGAAATAATTAAAAACTTTTGTAATGATTTTCTGATTTTATTGGGTTTTATGGCAAATTTTTTATAAAAAGAAACAAAGGAATAATAATTTTTAAAGATAACACTTGAATTTAATGGTTTTAGTTGCTATAAGTAGCTTTATTTTAAAGTTTGTTTGTTGGAGATTTTTATATATCATGAGCTTTTATGAATCAGTTTTTATTATACGCCAAGACGTATCATTAAACGATATAGATAAAATCGTTGATGATTTTGTTAAAATTATTAAAGATAATAATGGCACTATCATAAAAAAAGAATATTGGGGGATAAGAACTTTGGCTTACAAAATTGGTAATAATAAAAAGGGACATTATTATTTTTTAGGTATAGATGTTACTTGTAATGTAAAAGAAGAGCTAGAAAGAAAAATGAAGCTTAACGAAAATATCATTAGATTTCTTACAATTAAAACAGATTCAATTAGTAGTGAACCTTCACCAATATTAAAAAATCAGAGTACGGAGAATACTCCGGTAATTGATGTAACGATTAATAATTAAATTTGTCAGAATTAAGGTTAAAGAATGTTAAAAAGTAATAATGCTAGTGAAACAGTTACTCACAAGGTAGGAGATAAAACTGCTAAAAAAGTGTTTTTTAGAAGACGTAAAGGATGCCCCCTTTCTGTGCATAATGCCCCTGTTATTGATTATAAAAATCCTGAGCTTTTAATAAAATTTGTCTCTGAAGGCGGTAGAATGCTACCAAGTAGGATCACAAATGTTTGTGCAAAGAAACAAAGAAAGCTAAATAATGCTATTAAAATTGCAAGAATTTTAGCGTTATTACCTTTTGTATTTCAAGCTAAATAAAGGCATAATACATGGAAATTATATTAATAAAACCCGTAAGAAAATTAGGTAAAATTGGCGACATGCTCAAGGTAGCAGACGGATTTGGTCGTAATTATCTTTTGCCGCAAAAATTAGCTATTAGAGCTACTGAGCCTAATAAAGAGCTAATAGTGAAACAAAAGCACGAATTTGAAGCAAAAGATAAGCAAATAAGAGAAGAAGTAGAAAAAATTAATGCTCTTATTAAAGATCAAAAATTAGTTTTCATCCGTCAAGCATCAGATGACGGTAAACTTTTTGGTTCAGTCACTAATAAGGAAATAGCCGATAAATTATCTAAAAATGTATCTTATAATATCTCTCATTCAAATATTATTCTTGATAAACAAATTAAATCTACTGGAGTTTATACAGTTGAAATAAGACTCCATGCGGAGCTTAATGATATAGTTACGGTTATTGTTGCAAGATCAGAATCAGAAGCACAAGATTATTTGCGCGAAAAAAAGACTGAAACTTCAGAAGATTTAGCTGAGTCAGCATAAATTTTTTCTATCGTCATTGTGAACGAACGAAGTGAATGCGGCAATCTAGTTAAAAATTCTGATTTATAGAATGTTTTTAGTTGTTTTTCTGTATTGTCACATCCCTTTCCTCCTCGTGATGATGATTCGGTATCAATACAGCAACGTCCCACCTATGCTGGAATAATATAATTCGTACAGTACCGAATTAGCTACGATATCCTTAAAAATAACTTTCAACAATACTAACATTTTTCAACCATGCTATACGAAAAATTTGAGTATAATATCAATAATCTAATAGGTAATTTTGGTTTATCTAAAATAGCGGTTGCAGTCTCCGGTGGTAGCGATTCGGTAGCACTTCTTTATCTTGCTAATATTTGGGCAGAAAAAAATAATATAGAATTATCTGTTATATCGGTTGATCATAACTTACGGGAACAGTCGAAGCAAGAGACTTATTATGTCCAAAATATCAGTAATAGTCTAAATCGCAAGCATTATAGTTTATCTTTTGATCATCAAAATAATTTTTCCAATTTACAAGAAAGAGCAAGAGCAGGACGTTATGATTTGATGACAAATCTATGTCTAGAATTCGATATATTAGTACTTTTAACTGCTCACCATGAAGATGATTACGTAGAAAATTTTTGTTTAAGATTAGAACGTAATAGCGGTATATTTGGGCTTAGTAGCAGTAATATTAATTGGTATAATAATATACAAATAATTAGACCGCTATATAATATTCCAAAAAGTGAATTAGTAGAGTATTTAGTCAGTCATAATATAAAGTGGTTTGAAGATGAGTCAAATTCATCTGATAAATATAGACGCAATATTATTAGGCAAAAATTAGCTAAAGGCGCAGGCTATATTAAAGCCGAGATAATCTTACAACAGCTTAAAATTAATGATTTACTGGATAATAAATTTAAACCAGAGTTAATATCAGCAATAGCTGAAGCAGTCAAAATTTTCGAATATGGATTTGCTTTTCTTGATTTAGTTAAATTTGATAAGTTTTCAAATGAGGTAAAAGTACAAATAATTAATTTTTTACTGATAATAATTAGCGGACAATTTAGAGCAGCTCGTTTTTACTCAGTAGAACCTATTTTAAAATTAATTACTCAAGACGTAAACTTTAAGAATACACTTCATGGCTGTGTAGTTAAGCGTATACAAAACGAGTTGCTTATATACAGGGAATTCGGCAAAAAATTACCTGAGAGTAAAATATTACTAGATAAATCCATTATTTGGGATAATAGATTTTGTATCACGAAAAATCAAGAAAATCCTGATTGTGTTATAACTTATTTATCATTAGAAGATTATAAAACGATAAAGAAACAATTAGATTTAGCACATTTGAAAGATCTATCCTGCAAAAACCACAATGCAATTTTATTTACCTTGCCTATAATTAAAATACTTGAAAAAGTTATAGCAATACCACATATATCATATTATGATAACGACATGCAGAACTTTGAAGTATCGTTTGCTCCAAATTTTGTATCTCGTTTCACCCATTTTTGCTAACACCGGTATTAAATTATAGTACCGGTAAAAGTTTTTATTAGGTTTTATATCGATGAATAATCAAGGTAGAAGTGTTTTAGCTTGGGCAGCACTTTTTGTTTTTGTAATATTACTTTTTAATGTATTCCAATCTGACGGTTTACTTGGCGGAAGAAATAATATAACTTTCTCGGATTTTTTAACACGAGTTGATGAAAAGACCGTTAATTCGGTAAAAATTCAAGGTAGAGTAATTGAAGGCACTTCAAATGACGGCTCTACTTTTAACACTTATGCTCCTGATTATCCTGATTTAGTAAATCGTCTTACTAGTAATGACGTTAATATTGAAGTTGTGCCTCTTGAAACAAGAATGAATACCTTTTTAGGCTTTTTAATGTCTTGGTTTCCTATGCTTTTATTGATAGGTGTTTGGGTTTTTTTCATGCGTCAAATGCATGGAGGTGGGAAAGCCATGGGGTTTGGAAAATCTAAAGCTAGGTTGCTATCAGATAAAGGACCAAAAATTACCTTTAAAGATGTTGCAGGTATCGATGAAGCAAAAGAAGAATTAACTGAAATAGTAGATTTTTTAAGAGATCCAAGCAAGTTTCAAAAGCTTGGCGGTAAAATACCGAAAGGCTGCTTACTTATAGGGCCTCCTGGAACAGGAAAGACCCTTCTTGCTAAAGCAATTGCAGGTGAGGCTAATGTTCCATTTTTTAGTATATCCGGCTCTGATTTTGTTGAAATGTTTGTGGGTGTTGGTGCAAGCCGTGTGCGCGATATGTTTGAACAGGGTAAACGTAATGCTCCTTGTATTATCTTTATCGATGAGATTGATGCCGTAGGTCGCCATAGAGGTATAGGTATGGGTGGCGGCAATGATGAGCGTGAGCAAACCTTAAACCAAATGTTAGTCGAAATGGATGGATTTGAAGCAAATGAAGGAGTTGTGATCATTGCAGCTACAAACCGTCCTGATGTTCTTGATCGTGCATTACTACGTCCCGGGAGGTTTGATCGTCAAATTGCCGTTGCAAACCCTGATATAAACGGTCGTGAGCAAATTCTAAAAGTACATTTAAAGAAAATTAAATATAATAGTACGGTATTAGCACGAATTATTGCTCGTGGAACTCCGGGTTTTTCCGGTGCTGAACTTGCTAATTTAGTTAATGAAGCTGCTCTTATTGCTGCAAGGCTTGGTAAAAAAGAAGTAGACATGCACGACATGGAAGAGGCAAAAGATAAGGTGCTAATGGGAGTTGCACGTCGTTCTATTGCAATGTCGGAAAAAGAAAAAAAAATGACTGCATATCATGAAGGAGGACATGCATTAGTCGGGCTTTATTGTCCTGCAGCATCCCCTATTCATAAGGCTACGATTATACCGCGTGGTAATGCTCTTGGGATGGTACAAAGACTTCCCGAAACTGATGAATATTCTCAGAATCGTGAACAGATGGAATCATCTATAGCAGTTTATATGGCAGGAAGAGTAGCAGAGGAAATTATTTTCGGTAGAAATAAAGTTACCTCAGGAGCTTCATCGGATATAAAAGGTGCAACTAATATTGCAAGAGCGATGGTTACAAAAGCAGGTTTAAGTGATTTAATAGGACCGATATTCCATGGTTCAAGCGGTGATGATATGTATGGTAGACAACCTAATAATGAAACTTCAGAAGCTACTGCAGAGTTAATTGATGCTGAAGTTAAAAGAATTATTACGCAAGGATATGAATTTGCGAAAGATATTTTGACAAAACATATAGATCAATTGCATACCTTAGCTAATGCTTTAATTGAATATGAGACATTGTCCGGTCAGCAAATTAAAAACTTACTTAGCGGTAGAGCTTTAGATTCAGAAGAGGAGAATAAATTTCCTTTTAATGATTCATCTACTATAAAAACAGATAAAGAAAAATTACCTGAAAAAGTAAAAACAAGTAAGGCTAAAAAAGAGAGTACTAATATATAGTTTAATTTGTTAAATAACTTACTTTATGTATAAGTTTATAGATTTATTTTGCGGTATCCGTGGTTTTGGAAAAGCCTTGGAAACAAAAGGGCTTGAATGTGTTTTTCTTCTGATATAGGCAAAGACGTACAAGAAGCATATAAAAGAAATTTGGGTGATAAGCTATACGGTAATATTACGGAAATATCAGCACACAAAATCCCTAAACATGATATTTTATGTGCCGGTTTTCCTTACCAATCTTTTAGCATTTTAGATAAGAGGCTTGGTATAGGAGATAATAATTATAGACTCTTTTATGAAATAATCAGAATAGCACAATATCACAAACCTTATATATCATTACTTGATAATGTTAAAAATAATTCTGACTATTAATAATGGTAGCGTAATTGAAACTATAGACCAAAAATTAGATGTACAACGTATATAGAAATGTGTTACATGCTTCATTATGGGGTACCGCAAGCAAGAGAAATAGTTTCTTTTGTTTATTTACGAAAAGACTTGAACAGTGAATTATAAACTCAAATATGTAAAACCGGAGGAGTCTCTTATGGAAGGATTTTTCTGAATGATATTTTAGCAAAGGATGTTGATAAAAGGTTATATATTAATAGAGATGATGTTATTTTAGATAAAACGCCAATTTAAAAGCAATTAAAGCAAATTAGGATTGGTCAAGTGAATAAAGACAGTCAAGGTGAAAGGATTTACAGCTCTTTCGGTCTCATTCGATAACTTTACCAGCTTTTGGTTGTGGTGTTGGTGCTAGAACCGGTCTTTATTATATAAATGATAAGATAAGAAGACTATCAATCAATGTATGTAAATATTTAATTGGTTTTCCACAAGATCATTATGTTGCAGATGGATTAAAGGGCTATAGGCAATTAGGTAATTCAGTAATTACACAAATAATAGCAAATATATATGACGTAATACGAGCAGCTTAATGGATAATGGAAACGCATCTATAGGTCAAAATGTAGATACTTTTTTAAAAAATAGTATCAGTGAACATATTGATATAATAGATAAGATTGGAGATCTTTTTAAGATAGAAGGCAATTTTTTACATACTATAATACAGTAATATATGCAGAAAACTCTGATGTTCAAATGAACTTTAGCTGCTGTCATAACATAGATGTTAGTATTAAGGCATATAAGAAAGAATCGCGTATAATCAGCTTACGAGAGCATCTCTATAAATAATTTTTGCAAAACATTTAACTTAAATTGTTTAGATTACCTACAGAACTTGATCATTAACAAATCAAGCAATGTTAAATTAAATTTTATTCCACTTGAAGAGCAAAAAATGGTATTTTTAATTTTTTAGCCTATTGCAAAAGAAATTGTTAAATGGTCATTCTCAGATGAAACTGCAAGAGAGTTATTAGTTTTATATCAAAGAGAAGAAAAATTAATAAGTATATATGTAATGAAAGATATTCTAAAAGCTCTAAATTGTGGTATTATTTTTACAAATAATGGTAATATTTATAATAGGTAATTATATTGTAATTCAACGAAAAGGAGGTAATGGCTCTTTAAGTAAAACAATCCTTAAAGATTCAATCAGACGTCCTGGCAATAACATGCAACTAAAATTAAAAATCAAAGATTTTGTGAATGGTATGCAAGATTGTGAATTAGCTAATTATTTTGTATAGTCCTAAAAATAAATTTTAAGAGAGTACTTAAATGGCAGAGTTAAGATTACCGCCAAATTCAGTAGTAAAAAAAGGAAAAGAGTATAAAGAACAAGAGGAAATGTTTAAACCTAGAAAGGTAAAAATTTATAGGTATGATCCTGATCTTGATGAGAATCCTACTATCGATAGTTTTGAGATAGATTTAAGCAAAACCGGACCGATGGTTTTAGATGCTTTAATTAAAATCAAAAATGAAATCGATTCTACTTTAGCTTTTAGGCGTTCTTGTCGGGAAGGAATTTGCGGTAGCTGTTCCATGAACATTGATGGTACAAATACTTTAGCATGTATAAAACCAATAGAAGATATATCAGGCGATATTAAAATCTATCCGCTTCCTCATATGAAAGTAGTAAAAGATTTAGTACCTGATATGTCGCATTTTTACGCACAATACGAATCTATAGAACCTTGGCTTAAAACCGATAGCCATACCCCTTCAAATTCTGAAAGGTTACAGTCGATTAAAGACCGAGAAAAGCTTGACGGTTTATATGAGTGCATATTATGTGCTTGCTGTTCTACTTCCTGTCCTAGCTATTGGTGGAACAGTGATAAATATTTAGGTCCTGCGATTTTACTACAAGCATATAGATGGATTGCCGATTCAAGGGATGATAATACCTGTGAACGTCTTGAAGCTTTAGAAGACCCATTTAAGCTTTACCGTTGTCATACGATTATGAATTGTACTAAGACCTGCCCAAAAAGCTTAAATCCTGCTAAAGCTATAGGTAAAATAAAAAATTTAATTGCAGAACGCCGCGGCGTATGATGTTTAATAATTATTTTCTGTTGGATATTTCTTAGTTCGATATCTTGCGCTTTTGCTGTTGATTGTAATAATGCCATGATACAAGGCGACATGAATTATTGTGCCGGCGCAGAATATAAGAAAGTTGATAAGAAACTAAATCAAATATATCAAGAAATATTAAAGCATCTTTCGAACAAGAAAAAGTTAATTTACTTAAAAAATTCTAAAATTGATGGATTAAGTACCGAGATGCTGATTGTGAATTTTGGAGTTCTGGGGTTTATGGTGGTTCTGTATCTCCAATGATACTGGTTATGGGTCTTATACCGAAGAGCGTATAAAAGAATTTGAATCTATTCTGAAATGTGAATAAGGGGGCCCAAGTTGTCCATTTATAACCAAGACGAAGAACTTAGGTTCTGTAAAAGAGCTAAAATAGATTAATGCATAATTTGTAATACTTTAAATAATGTTCCCATTTGTTTTGGGGATATTAGCCTCTCTACCTGTTTTTCTATTATTCCTGCTTGCTTAGACACTTTTTCAAACTCTACTTCTAGAGGTAATTTGGAAAGATGTCTATTGTTCAGCTTGTTTTGCAATGTTTGCTTGCGCAATAAGATACCGTTTTCTATTAAAAAATCTCGTTGAGCTATTGTATCTATTACGTTTATTTTATTATTTTTAGCTACTGTTTTTAATGTATAAAAATCCACATGTGCCGATAAATCAGCTTCTCCAAGATTTTCAAGGATGGGGCAATATTGATGGTTTTTGACCGCTTGTAATGTTGGATTATATTGATATCCAGTTCTATCATTCGGAGCTATATCATAGCCATAATCTATTATTAAGCAACTACCGCTTAGTGTTTTTAGATGCTGTGCTATAAATTTTATAATTTCTATCGATTTATAAGATTCTTCAAGTACTGCTCCGTCTTTTGCTTCAATATGAGTTCTTAGTAGATATTCTTGTAATGGTTTATTAATGCTTATTTTATCGTATTTAATTCTGCCGTCTACCGGTTGCACTACAAATATTCTTTCATACCATAATTCCTTGACTTTAATATATTGTTTTATCGTCATAGCATCAAAGAATTCATTAGCTATTATTATAGTAGGTTTTTTTGGTATATCTTCTACAAATGATCGATGGCTAATCGGTAAATTAATATCTTGTAAATTAGCCTTCTGATGAGCAATAAAATTTTGATTAATTTCTATTAGTTCAATTGATAAAGCTTTGTAAAATTCCGGTACTAATTTTGCAGTGCGTAGTAAATCACGCATTAATAGACCACGACCAGGACCAAGCTCTACTAAACTAAGACTTTTTGGGCAACCGATTCTTTGCCACTCTTTGATACACCATAAGCCGATAATTTCACCGAATAGCTGTGAAATTTCAGGAGCTGTAACAAAGTCCCCTTCGCCAGCCAATGATTTTACTTTCTTATAATAGGAAGTAGGATTTAAGTTTAATACCTCCTGCATGAGGACATCGCAAGTAATATAACCGTTTTGTTTAATTAATTGTCTTATTTTGGATTCGATTGACATATTAAATAACTTCCTAAAATTAACATAGGTACAGATAAAATTTGTCCCATAGTTAAGTTATCTAAAATAAACCCGATTTGTATGTCTGGTTCTCTAAATATTTCAATAGCGATTCGGAAAAGAGCGTAAAAGGTTAAAAAGAGTCCTGAGTTTAAACCGCAGTTTTTAAGAGTTTTATTCTTAAATGTTGCATACGCTAAGATACAAAATAATACTAAACCTTCAAAAAAAGCTTCATATAACTGACTAGGATGTCTTGGCATCAAATCACTATTCGGAAAAATCATACCAAAAGAAGCATTTGTAATACGTCCGTATAGTTCGCCGTTAATAAAATTAGCGATTCTACCTAAAAATAATCCGATGGGTACTACAGCGGCTATTATATCCGTGAGACTTAAAAAATTAACTTTATATTTGCGACAAAACAAATAAGCAGCAATAATCACCCCTAAAGCTCCGCCATGGAAAGACATACCGCCTTCATAAGTTTTTAAGATATCTATTGGATGTAAAAAATATCTAGAAGGGTTATATAATAAAACAAATCCTAGTCTGCCTCCGACTATTATGCCTATAACGGCATAAGTAATGAAATCTTCTAGAGTTTTTTTGTTAATTTGAGGTTTAAATTTTTCTATAATTTTGTTTGCATAGAACCAGCTGAGCAAAATTCCTACTACATATGAAAGAGAATACCAAGAGATAGCAAGTGGACCTAGATAGAAAATAATTGGATTGATATTAGGAAATGTCATAGATCAATAAGTTATTTAATTCATTTAACATCTGAGTTACGGGAAATTATGTAAGTCATTGATGAAGCAATCGAGTTTTTTATTATTTTTATGGATTGTCACAGCCACTTCGTGGCTTCGCAATGACAGTATCTATATTTGTTTAGTAATACCAAATTCTTTTGAGTTAAAATTATTGATAAAAATAAAATGCTTAGTCATAATAAAAAAGATTTATATTTATAATAATAATGATAGGTAAAATATGCAATATTTAATGGATCTATATCATACCGCAAGTACTGAGTTAGTATTATTGTTTGTTATGTTAGTATCTCTTATACCGGTGATATTTCTAATTAAAAGATTAATTTTTATCCCTGTACAAAATTATTTAACTAGACATCATGATTATAAGTATGAAAGGATACTAAAAAAATATCCTATATTTCGTTATTTATTACATACTTTATTAGCACTTTACTTTGTAGGTTGGGGAAATATTTTCCATATTACTTCTTTTAAAGCACATGTATTACTTGGAATCAAAGATATTATAGTAATCTTATATACTAGTATATCAGTGACGATGTTATTATTAACGCTTATAGATGCTTTTGCAGATCTGTATCACGATAGGATCAAAGTTGTTGCAAAAAATGCACCGCTTAGCTTATATTTTCAAATATTGAAAATTATTGTTGTAGTTATTGCAGTAATGGTAACTATTTCATATATGTTAAATATTTCGCTTAGTACATTCTTAACAAGTTTAGGTGCAGCCGCAGCTCTTTTAACATTTGTTTTCAAAGATACCGTTTTAGGGTTACTTGCAAGTTTGCAATTAACTACTCAAGAAATTATTAATATTGGAGACTGGGTACGTATAGGAAAAATTGAGGGAACAGTTGAAAAAATTACTATTTCCGTAGTAACAATTAGGAATTTTGATCAATCTATTTCTACAGTTCCTACTTACAGCATTTTAAATTCTAATGTAACTAATTATAGAGGAATTAGTGAATCAGGAGCACGAAGGGTAAAGAGAGTATTTAATATTAATATGGCAACTATTAACTTCTGTGATGCGACTATTTTAAAAGAACTAAAAAAATCTCCTCATATATCAAAGGATGTAATAGATAAAATCACTATTGATAAAGAACAGAAAGATTTAACAAACATTAAGCTGTTCAAATTATATATTCAGGAATATCTAAAAAATAATCCGGCAGTTTATACTGAAGGATTTACTTTTTTAGTAAGACAACTTGAACCTACAATTACCGGGTTGCCTATAGAAATATATATATTCATTAAAGAAGTGAATTTAGTAGGTTATGAAAATATACAAGACAATATTTCTGAACATTTAATTTCTATACTTCCTGAATTTAAATTAAAAATATTTCAGAATATAGGAGTGGTATAATATCCCTGAAGTTAAATTTGTATACAAGATGGAAGCCGCACTTCATCTTGTATATATACTACTTGATTATTTTCTCTAAATGCTTTAGAACTTAAGGCTTTAAAAATATGAAAATTTAAGACCTAGGAATGAATAATAATATCATTAATTTAATAGCCGCTATTGTACTGTCTTTAAGTATAATTTTCGGTTGGCAGTATTTTGTTATAAAACCTGAACAAAAAAAACAGCAACAGCAAATAGCAGTGCAGAAAGCAGCAAATTTAAAGAAACAACAGTTAAAAGCTTTGGTAGAGCCTGCAACTGATATTGTTGTGCAAGAAGAAAGTCAAGTACAGCGTATTAAAATAGAATCTGAATCACTCACCGGTTCTATTTCACTCAAAGGACTTAGATTTGATGATTTGATATTAAAAAAATATAAGCAAGATTTATCTAAAAATAGCTCTGATGTTGTATTATTTTCACCTACTAATACAGAGCATTCTTATTTTGCCGAAATTGGATTAGTTAGTAATTTATCTAGTGTAAAACTTCCTAATAACGATACAATATGGAGTAGTGACGGTGAAATATTAAGTCCTGAAAAACCCGTTAATTTATTTTGGGTCAATGAAGACGGAGTTAAGTTTTTAGTTACTATTACCGTTGATAAAAACTATTTATTTACTATAGAACAAACCATAGTTAATAATAGCGATAAAGAGCTTCCAATTCAATCATATGGCTTAATAAATCGTAAATATACTGCCGTAGAAAAAGCCGTAAATATACTACATCAAGGACCTATCGGTTGTATAGACGAGAATCTTAAAGAATATTCGTATGATGATATTAAAGATAAGAAAAGCGAAAAATTTGCAGCAAGCAAAGTTGACTGGATAGGCATTACTGATAAATATTGGCTATCTGCTTTAATTCCCGATAAATCAAGTAATTATAGCTCAAATTTTAATTACGCTGTTAAACAAGGTATTGAAAAATATCAGGTAGATTTTATTTCACCGGTGCAAATAATAAAACCCGGTGAAAATTTTGCCATTAAAAGCAGAATTTTTGCCGGAGCAAAAAAAGTAGACTTACTGGATCAATATGAAAAACAATATGATATTAAATTATTTGATAGAGCTATTGATTTCGGTTGGTTTTATATAATTACTAAGCCGGTCTTCTACGCCATGAATTTTTTCTATGGCTATGTCGGTAATTTCGGTGTGAGTATATTAATTGTTACGGTCATAATTAAGCTCTTAATGTTTACTTTAGCCAATAAATCTTATCGTTCGATGAAAAAAATAAAAAATTTACAACCGGAAATCGATAGGATAAAAAATTTATACAGTGATGATAAAGCACGTTTAAATCAAGAAATTATGGCTTTATATAAAAAAGAAAAAGTAAATCCGGTAGCGGGTTGTTTGCCTATACTTGTTCAAATTCCGGTATTTTTCTCTATCTATAAAGTATTATATGTAACTATTGAAATGCGGCAAGCACAGTTCTATGGTTGGATTAAAGATTTATCCGCACCTGACCCTACTACTATTTTTAATTTATTCGGCTTATTACCGTTTTCACCACCGTCATTTTTAATGATTGGAGCATGGCCTATTTTAATGGCTATTACTATGTTCTTACAGCAAAAAATGAGTCCTGAACCTGCGGATCCGATGCAAGCTCAAGTAATGAAATTTATGCCGCTAATTTTTTTATTTATGTTTAGTAGTTTTCCTGTTGGGCTTTTAATATACTGGTCTTGGAATAATATTCTATCCATAATTCAACAATATTATATTAATAAATTTAATTAATGAGAATAGATAAAAATTTACCTAATTATCTAACTATTGCTCGAATAATGGTAATTCCGGTTATTATACTGGCATTTTATATAAATAATTCACTTGCACGTAAAATTGGAGCATTATTATTTGTTTTAGCTAGTATTACGGATTTTTTTGACGGTTATATTGCAAGAAAATATAATTTAGTTACGAGTTTTGGCAAGATGTTTGATCCTATAGCAGATAAGATACTAGTGGGTTGCGTTATTATAATGCTACTAAAAAAAGGTAACATAGATGAGATACCTTGTCTATTAATTTTAGCACGAGAATTTTTAGTTAGCGGTCTTCGGGAATTTTTAGCTTTGGTAAAGGTGAGTGTGCCTGTATCGAGACTCGCTAAGGTAAAAACGTTTTTACAAATGTTTGCTTTATCGATATTGATACTAGGATCCAAAGGTGCAGGCATTATTTATTTAGATATAGTAGGGGAAATAATTTTATGGATTGCCGCTTTTTTAACAATCATTACAGGTTATTCTTATTTTAAAGCATGTAAGAAATATTTTTAACATAGGAGACTTTTATGATATATGTAAAATATACAATTTTAGTGTTTATTATGGTGTTTAGTGTAAATCTTTACGCTACTCACAATGATATAATTGCCAATAAGAAAATTGTAAAGGTAGAAGTAAGTAATGAACATTTAAAAACATTAAATGAAGCTTCGACTCTTTTAATTAGTTGTGTAGATTTTAGATTAATAGATGAAACAGATAAATTAATGAAGCAATTAGGGTTAGAAGATAATTTTGATAAAGTATCACTGCCCGGTGCATCGCTTGCCCTCGTTAATGACAAATATACTTATTGGGGGAAAACAATAGAAGATACTATCGAGATTTTACAAGAATTACATAACATCAAACAAGTTGTTTTTCTTGATCATCGCGAATGTGGAGCTTACAAAATACTTATAGGTCAGGAACAGCTAAATACCAAGGAAAGAGAAACGGCAGCCCATGCAGAAATTTTAAACAAAGCACGTGATATAATAAAAGAAAAATTCCCCCAATTAAAAGTTTATACTTTTCTGATGGATCTTGATGGTGTAGTAGAGCAGATTTATGAAATACCTAGCTAAAAGTGGCGTTGTTGTATGGCTCTTATGTCATTACTGCGACAGCAGGAATCTAGGCTTCATAACCGTTACCATGTGGCTTGACTATAGTACCGGATAGTTTAAAAAAAAACTCTCGATGTTATGCCCGTGAAAGCGTGGATCCAGGCTAAGAAATCTTAAGTTTAAAGATTTTTTATTATATTATTTTTTTCAAGGTAAAATTTTTAAAAAGCTTTAAAGTACTGGACTCCCGATGTTGCAGGCGCGACATAGGAACAGGTTTTCTCTACCAATACCATACATCTACAAGTTCAGAAAAAGATTTTATTTTGTATCGCTATCCTTATTGTTATTAGAATCATCAGTATTATTTTTTGGTTCGTCTTCTGCCGTTAGTTTAGAAATAGATAGTTTTTGTTTATATTTTTGTTGCACTGCTAAAAAATTTTGAGCCTCTTTGGAAAGGCTCTTATATAGTTCACGTTTCTTCTTATTAATAGCAACTATTTCTACTCTATATTTTTGTATTTCTTCCCGTACTTCCGGTTTTATAGTACCGGCATAAGCAGAAAAATCATCTATAATTTTTTGTGTTGTAGCGTCGTTGCTTTTTGTTGCATCTTTTTTTGAGCCGTTGGACGTTGTACTATTGGCAAAGCAGCTTGTACTAAGTAAAATAGCTATTCCAAATATTATTTTTTTTATCATATAAACCTTAAGCCTTATTCTTAATAAGTGGTATTGTTGTGTGGATATCTATGTCACTCCCACAAGGCATTGTTGCATAGACTGGTAAAACCTACTGTGTCACACCGTGGCTTGCTAACCAGGTCCATAAAAACAATAAAAATACTAATAATTTTAGTATTTTTAACTGGATCCCGTGGTCAAACCACGGGATGACGGAGGTAAAACTGATCCACGCAAGAACACCTTTCCGCTTTCGCGGAAATAACATAAGAACCACGCCTATGCTTGTATGCAATGATGACTACGGTATCTACGCGAAAACTTCTTAATAAGTAAACCATTTTTAAGTCTAACAGTCAATGAAAAGATATAATAGAAATTATTTGTATTTTGTTGTTTGGTGAGTATAACTATACTAATAGTTGAGAATAAATATAAAGTTATGAAAAATATATAATATTATAAATCATGCTCAAGAGTTTTACGATAGAACGATTAATGCAGATTTATCCGGTAATTATAAAGTATTGACTAGCTATTTAGCTAAAAAAGCCCATATTTTAGATGCCGGTTACGGAGTCGGTCGTGATACAAAGTATTTTTTAGGTCAAGGTTATCAAGTGAGCGCTTTTGATGGCTCAAGTGAAATTGTTAAATTAGCCACGAAAGAAACCGGAATAGATGTACTGCACTCAACTTTTCAGGATATCGATTTTAAGGAGTCGTTTGGTGTGGTTTGGGCTCAAGCAACTCTCTTGCATAGATCTTATAATGAAACAATCAATGTGTATAAAAAATTTACGCTGAATTAAAGTTGGAATGGATTTTTTATGCTTCTTACGGGTACGGTTCTGATATTATATGCAAACTGATGGTCGTGATGTTTATAATATGAATAAAGATACAATAAAACTGTAAAAGACCTTAT
This sequence comes from Rickettsia akari str. Hartford, assembly GCF_000018205.1. Taxonomy (NCBI): domain Bacteria; kingdom Pseudomonadati; phylum Pseudomonadota; class Alphaproteobacteria; order Rickettsiales; family Rickettsiaceae; genus Rickettsia; species Rickettsia akari. The sequence goes on from NC_009881.1 coordinate 67,770, forward strand.
AGCTTGTAGATTACATGTGAAGCCTTAGATGCAAAGCGGCAATTAACCTAGACGGTGCCGGTTCTGCTACATTCTTTATGGACAGAAAAATTATAAATAATGTTACAGGAAATGAGTATGAAGCTTTAGGTGAACTACAATACGTCCCGTATCTGATGCAATAGTTATTATACTAAATTAATATGGACTAAATTTATGTTGCCTTAGCATGGAATGATATAATTCCTGCTAGGCATTGCCAGCGTGGATCAAGTTTACCGCTGTCATCCCGTGGCTTGACCACTGGATCTAGTTAAAAATACTAAAATTATTAGTATTTTTATTATTTTTATGGACCATGTGGTCAAGCGAACTAGGTGACACAGTAGGTTTTACCGGTCCACGCAACAATACTTGCCTGCGAAGAAGGCCAGGAATCCAATAACTAAAAATATAATTTTTATATTAAAAGCGCGCATAATTTTGTTTTTTTGAGATTCCCGTTTTTGCGGCAATGACATCGTTTCATACAATAACGCAGCTTTTAGTGAGGCATGACATACTAAAATTTAGCTAGAATGATATTTGAAATTTGGATGAATCTAAGATTTTATATTTTCCTGCTACATAGCTTTTTTACGTTTTTCTAAATATTTTTCTTTTGTCATTATTTTTTCGGGAGCTACATAATCTAAAAATACTTTTCCGTTTAGATGATCGATTTCATGCTGGATAACTCTTGCTAAAAATCCTTCTGTGATGCCTTGGATTTGATGTCCATTTATATCATATGCGTGACAATGAATCTTTTTGAATCTTGCAACTGGACCTGTAGCATTTTCAACCGAAAAAAATCCTTCATAATCTTCATGTTTATCAATATCTACCTGTTTATATGATGGATTAATCCATATAGTTTTAGGCATTGTATCCTTAAGATCAGGACGTCATTTTTTTAACTCTTCATTTTCATTTACTGCAAATATTATTATATATTTTGAGATATCTATTTGCGGTGCAGCAAGCCTTGCACCATTTTCTTCTTGATAATATTTGTTTCTAGATATAGATATATCGCGTAAATCTTCTGCAGATAAAGGGAAGTTTAACGTTTTTGCCTTTATTCTAATAGTTTTATCCTAAGAATTATTTAGAGTCTCTAAGTTTAAGGTTACATATTCCAGTAATGAAATATTTGTTTTCATTTTTCATATTACTTTTAGAACCTGTTATGCAAATTATAGCAGTTAATAATAGAGTTATTTTTAATTTGGACATATATTTTATTGTGATAATTTATAAATAGAAAATTATAGATAGAAATTAAAATCAAGTAAATAAATTATCATATTTCTTTTATACATCTCAGAGTTAGACATTTTATTTAATTTACTTTGAGAAAAAATCAATAAGGTTTGACTTCTCTAACATATTCTAGTATAGTGCTTATTTTCAAAATAAATAGAAAAATTTAATTTATGAGTACTCCTAAAAGTGACAATTGTCTCTCGGAACTAAGAAAGGTAATTTGGCCTATAGAACGATATGAAAATAAGAAGTTTCTTCCTATGGCGTTTATGATGTTCTGTATTTTATTAAACTACTCAACGCTTCGTTCAATTAAAGATGGGTTTGTAGTAACGGATATAGGGGCGGAAGCAATAAGTTTCTTAAAAACATATATAGTACTACCTTCTGCCGTAGTCGCTATGGTAATTTATGTTAAGCTCTGCGATATTTTAAAGCAAGAAAACGTATTTTATGTTATTGCTTCATTTTTCTTAGGGTATTTTGCGTTATTTGCTTTTGTGCTTTACCCTTATCCTGATTTAGTTCATCCTGATCCTGAAACCATAGAATCTTTAAGTTTAGCTTACCCTAATTTTAAATGGTTTATAAGAATAGTTGGTCAATGGAGTTTTGCATCTTTTTATACTATGGCAGAGCTTTGGGGAACAATGATGCTTAGTTTATTATTTTGGCAGTTTGCTAACCAAATTACCAAAACCGATGAAGCTAAACGTTTTTACTCAATGTTTGGTTTACTTGCTAATTTAGCATTGCCTGTAACATCAGTGATTATTGGATATTTCTTGCATGAAAAGACTCAAATAGTTGCAGAACATCTAAAATTTGTGCCTTTATTTGTTATAATGATGACAAGTAGCTTGTTGGTAATATTAACATATAGATGGATGAATAAAAATGTTCTAACCGATCCTGGACTTTATGATCCGGCATTAGTAAAAGAAAAGAAAGCTAAAGCTAAAATGTCATTAATAGACAGTTTTAAAATGATCTTCACCTCTAAGTATGTAGGTTATATTGCGTTGTTACTTATTGCTTACGGTGTTTCAGTAAATTTAGTTGAAGGTGTTTGGAAATCCAAAGTAAAAGAATTGTATCCGACGAAAGAGGCGTATACTATATATATGGGTAAGTTCCAATTTTATCAAGGTTGGGTTGCAATTGCTTTCATGCTTATAGGTAGTAATATTTTAAGAAAAGTATCATGGCTAACTGCAGCTATGATAACTCCATTAATGATGTTAATTACCGGTGCAGCATTTTTTACATTTATCTTTTTTGATAGTGTTATTGCTATGCATTTAACAGGTATTCTTGCTTCAGGTCCTTTAGCACTTGCTGTTATGATTGGTATGATTCAAAATGTTTTAAGTAAAGGTGTAAAATATTCCTTATTTGATGCCACTAAAAACATGGCATATATCCCGCTTGATAAGGATTTACGAGTAAAAGGGCAAGCTGCTGTTGAAGTTATCGGAGGAAGATTCGGTAAATCAGGCGGTGCTATTATTCAATCTACATTCTTTATTTTATTTCCTGCATTTGGTTTTGTAGAGGCGACTCCTTATTTTGCTTCTATATTCTTTGTAATAGTAATATTATGGATATATGCTGTTAAAGGTTTAAATAAAGAGTATCAAGTTTTGGTAAATAAAACTGAAAAATAGAATGTGTTAAAATTTAATATTATAACAAAAGTAAGCTGCTCGACTCTGAAACTTGCTTTTTTTATAGTCGTGGAGTTTATAATATGACAGATACAAAACCCAAAATTAAAACTCCAAGATCGCCATATGTAAAAAAATATAATAGTTGGCGAGTAAGGATTTTATATTCTATTATTATAGGTTATGCGACTTTTTATTTGTGTCGTCAGAATTTTAATATAGCAACTCCTGCTATAAGAGAATATTTTGGGGTTACTAAAACGCAAATTGGTTGGATATTAACTGCTTCATCTATTATGTATGGAGTGAGTAAAGCTTGTAATGGGTTTATTAGCGACAAAGTTAATGCTCGGATATTTATGGTTTTGGGTCTTTTAGTTGTCGGAATCATTACTATTCTAATAGGTTTTTCATATTCTTTGTGGTTTATAGGAATTTTATGGATATCCAGTAACTGGTTTCAATCGATGGGGTGGCCCCCTGCAACAAAAATGCTTACTCACTGGTTTGCTTCAAAAGAACTTGGCACTAAATGGGCTATGGGTACAACCTCTAATCAAATAGGTGGTGCCATTGCTATGATAAGCTGCGGTTATTTAATCGATAAATTTGATTGGAGAGCTGCTTTTTTCGTTCCTGGTGTAGTCGCTTGTGTAGTATCGCTTTTTTTATATAATAGGCTTCGTAATTCCCCAAAAGAAGTAGGTTTATCTACCGTAGAGGAATATAAAGAATATCCGCCTGAATCTATAGGAGATTATGAGAAGCTATTAACTCCACAATTACTTAGAATGGTCTTTTGTAATAGGCTAATATGGTATGTTTGTTTAGCAAATATGTTTGTTTATATAATACGTTCCGGAGTAATTTATTGGGCTCCAACATTTTTAAAAGATTTACGTAATATAAGCCTTGCAAATGCAGGATTACAAATTGGTTTATATGAAATGATAGGTATTCCCGGGGCGTTGATAGCTGGCTTTTTATCGGATAAATTATTTCAAGGACGTCGCGGTCCTATTGGAGCGATATGTATGGTATTGCTTAGCTTATTGTTAGTCTTGTTTTGGACAATTCCTATTCAAAGTGAATTATTAAGTATAGTAATTCTATCTTTAATAGGCTTTTTTGTTGCAGGACCTCAGCTCCTTGTAGGTATAGCAGCTGCTGATTTCAGTACTCGTCAAGCTGTCGGTACGGCTAATGGATTATCAGGGTTATTTGGTTATTTAGGAGCCTCTATTGCAGGAATCGGCGTAGGATGGATTAGCGATCATTATGGTTGGAATGGAGTATTTATATTTTTCAGTATTTCTGCTCTTTTAGGAGGAGGGTTGTTTGCTTTAACATGGAATCGTTCAGCTAAAAAATAAATTTAATCATTATATAAAGGTTACAAAATGACAATACAATATACTTTTTCAATGATTAAGCCTGATGCTATCAAGAGGAATAAAATAGGACAAGTTAATGCTTATTTAGAAAATGGAGGCTTAAAGATAGTGGCTCAGAAAATGAGATTTTTAACTAAATATGAAGCTGAGTGTTTCTACGATGAACATAGAGCAAGAACGTTTTTTAATAGCTTAGTTGAATATATTACTTCAGGAGCGGTAGTACTTCAAGTTCTTAAGGGAGAAGATGCTATAATTTTAAACCGTACCATTATGGGTGCAACTAATCCTGCTGAAGCTGAAGCAGGAACTATTAGAAAAGATTTAGGCGAATCAATTGAGGCTAATAGTATTCATGGTTCAGATAGTGAAAACAGTGCGAAAAGAGAAATCGCATTTTTCTTTAACAAATCTGAAATTATAGAATAATTAATGCTAAAATATGACGTAATAGTTATAGGTGGCGGACATGCAGGCGTGGAAGCAGCAGCAGCTTCTGCACGTCTTGGAGTTTCTACTCTCTTAATTACGTTAAAACCGGACAATTTAGGCGAAATGTCTTGCAATCCAGCAATTGGTGGCATTGCAAAGGGTACATTAGTTAAAGAAATCGATGCCCTTGATGGGTTAATGGGTTATGTTATAGATCAAGCAGGTATACATTATAAAATGCTGAATGAGACTAGAGGACCGGCAGTTTGGGGACCTAGAGCTCAAGCTGATCGAAAGCTTTATAAAAAAGCGATGTATCAAATATTAACAAATTACCCTAATCTGGATATACTATATGGGAAAGTAGAAGATATAGAAATTAAATCTTCTAAAGTTGCAGCGATTGTTTTAAATAATGATAGCAAAATTCCTTGTCAAAAAATTATATTAACTACGGGTACTTTTCTATCAGGTCTTATTCATATTGGAAAAAAAAAAATTCCTGCCGGTAGAGTAGATGAAGAGCCTTCGTATGGATTATCAAAGACATTAAAAAAAGTAGGATTTAAAATTGCCCGTTTAAAAACAGGTACACCACCAAGAATTGACGGGCGTACTATTGATTATAGTAAAACAGCTTTACAGCCTGGAGATAAAGCTCCTCGTCCTTTTTCTGAATTAACAAATGTTGTCAATGTTCCTCAGATAAATTGTTTTATTACAAAAACAACCTCAGAAACTCATGATATTATACGTGAGAACCTTAATAAATCCGCAATGTATTCGGGGCAGATAGAAGGAATAGGACCGCGATATTGTCCTTCTATTGAAGATAAAATAGTCAGATTTAGTACAAAATCAGAACATCGTATATTTTTAGAACCTGAGGGGTTAGATGATTATACGATTTATCCAAATGGTATTTCTACTTCTTTGCCTGAAGATGTACAACATAAATTAATCAAAACAATACCAGGATTAGAAAATGTAAAGGTTTTACGTCTAGGTTATGCTATAGAATATGATTATGTTGATCCACGTGAAATAAGTGTTACGCTAGAGACAAAAAAAATAGCTGGATTGTATTTTGCTGGGCAAATTAACGGTACTACAGGATATGAAGAGGCCGCAGGGCAAGGTATAATAGCCGGTATAAATGCTGCTTTAGCAGTAAAAGATCAAGCACAATTTATATTAACAAGAGCAAACAGTTATATTGGAGTAATGATTGATGATTTAACAACATTTGGTACTATAGAACCTTATCGTATGTTTACTTCTCGTTCAGAATATAGATTATCTTTAAGAGCAGATAATGCTGATTTACGTTTAACGGAATTAGGGATCAACATTGGCGTTATATCAGAAAAACGTAAAAAAATATTTACAAAAAAATATGAAGATATAGAAAAAACAAAATCATTATTAAATACCTTATCTTTCACTACTAGTAAACTTGCTAAAATGGACATACAAGTTGCACAGGATGGTACATATAAAACAGTATTAGACTTATTTAAAATACCTAGTTTTAATATTGAACAAGCTATTAAAATTTTTCCTATGCTTAAAGAAATGCAAAATAATAATATTTTGCAATTACTCTATATTGAAGCAAAATATGCTTCATATTTAACTAGACAACAAGCAGATATTAATTTATTTCAAAGTGAAGAGGCACAGTTAATACCTAAAAATATTGACTATTTTAAAATACCAAGTATATCATTAGAGATACAGGAAAAACTTTCTTCCCATAAACCTACTACTATTGGTTTAGCACGTCGAATTCCAGGGATTACACCTGCAGCAATTACGTCTATTATAATTTATTTAAAAACTAAATATAGTGATGGAAGTTTCACGTGAAATAATTGAAAAATTAGAAATTTTTCAAAAGTTAGTTAAAAAATGGAATAAATCAATCAATCTTGTATCGGGTAATACTATACATAATTTTTGGCAACGTCATATATTAGACTCATTACAATTAATGCAATATATTGATAATAAAGAAATACACTTGGTTGATATAGGAAGTGGGGCCGGTTTTCCCGGTATAGTATTATCTATAGCAGGGGTAGCAAAAGTAAGTTTGATAGAAGCTGATTTACGCAAATGTATATTTTTAGAGAAAGCATCAAAGATATCAAATAATAACATACAAATAATAAATCAAAGAATAGAAAAAGTAGCAATAGATTGTAGTATATTGACTTGTAGGGCTTTTTCTAAATTAAATACAATATTTAATTGTATAAAAAATATTTCAGTACAAGAAAAAGTTTTATTATTAAAAGGAAAAAATTATTTAACAGAAATAGTAGCAGCTAAAGAGATGTGGTTATTTGATTATTTAATACATCAAAGTATTACTTGTGAAGAAGGGAAAATTCTAGAAGTTAGTAATTTAACAAAAATTATATGAAAGTAATTGCGATTGTTAATCAAAAAGGAGGAGTGGCTAAAACTACAACTACTGTAAATTTAGCTACAGCTTTTGCTGCGGTAAATAAAAAAATTTTAGTTATAGATCTTGATCCTCAAGGGAATAGTAGTACTGGTTTTGGAATTCGTCAGCAACAACGCAAAAATACTATATACCAAGTATTAACAAATTTAATAGAATTGAAAGATGCAATAATTTCTACAGATATACCAAATTTAGCAATAGTTACTTCAAACACTAATCTATCTGCGGCTGAATTGGATTTAACAAAATTAAAGGACCGAGAATATATTTTAATGAAGCTGTTGGAAGAAATAAAAATATTATATGATTATATAATTATTGATTGCCCTCCTTCATTAAATTTATTAACGGTAAACGCTTTAGTTGCAAGTGATGAAGTGCTGATTCCAATGCAATGTGATTTTTATTCTTTGGAAGGATTAAGTCATTTGCTAAAAACAATTGAAATTGTAGAGAAAAGATTAAATCCTAAGATAAAGATTGCAGGTATATTATTTACAATGTATGATAAGCGTAATCGTTTAACTGAGCAAGTAGAAGATGATGTGAGAAAATGCTTAGGAGAATTGGTATTTAAAACCGTTATTCCAAGAAATATTAAATTATCTGAAGCTCCTTCATACGGAAAACCGGCTATTATATATGATTATAAATGTTCGGGAGCAGTTGCATATATAGAACTTACAAAAGAAATTTTAGAAAGATATGGCGAAAAATAAAGGGCTAGGCAGAGGGTTATCTTCATTACTTGGAGAAGAAGTTATTTCTATAGAATCAGAAAGAATACAAACAATAAATATCGATAAAATAAGACCAAATGAGAATCAGCCTAGAAAAAACTTAGAATATGATAAAATAAAAGAATTAGCAGATTCTATATTGAATAATGGTTTATTACAGCCTATTATTGTTGATAATAATTTCCAAATTATAGCAGGAGAGCGACGCTGGCGTGCGTGTAAATTAGCAAAAGTTTTAGAGATACCAGTAATTATAAAAAATTTAGATGCTAGAGAGAGTATGGAAATAGCATTAATTGAGAATATACAAAGAACTGATTTAACAGTGATGGAAGAAGCTCGTGGCTTTAAATATTTAGTAGAAAATTTTAATTATACGACAGAAAAATTAGCTGAAAGGCTTGGCAAAAGTCGTAGTCATATAGCTAATTTGTTGAGGCTTAATAATTTGCCACAATCTATTCAAGATAAACTAAATGACAATATATTAAGCATGGGACAAGCTCGATGTTTAATAAATCATGAACACGCAGAAGTAATAGCCGATCATATTATAAAGAATGATTTAAATGTACGTCAAACAGAAGAGCTAGTAAGGCAATGGTATAAAAATGAGTGTAAAAAATCTCCTAAAAATAATCACAAAGTAGAAAAGCGTTTTTTAAAGGACAACGCTGCCGATAATGATTTAGAATTATTAGTAAAAGCTTTGTCAGAAAAATTTGGCATAGAAATAACAATAGAGAATTATCAATTAGGCGGAAAATTAATATTTCATTATAAAGATTTGGAAGAATTAGACTTAATATTATTAAAATTAAATTAAAAAAGTATTAAGATTAAAGTATATATACAGTATTTTCTTTCTTAAGATAAATACCCAAACTAGAAAAATAATGGTAGGCATACAATGTCTAATTTTGAATTATATGATCATACAGCAATAAATTCATACAATGCAGTAGTAAATATATGTATCAGTACAAATAATAATATAAGGAAATAAGTAATTTATGTCATATCAATATGTTTATGAAATGGTTGGTTTAAGCAAAATTATAAATGGTAAACGAATTTTAAAAGAAACAAATTTATCATTTTTACCAAAAGCTAAAATCGGTATAATAGGTCCAAATGGAGCAGGTAAATCAACTTTATTAAAAATAATGGCAGGTATTGATAAAGAGTTTGAAGGTAAAGCAATAGCTAAAATCGGTATAAAAGTAGGATATTTACCTCAAGAACCATATCTTGATTCTAGTAAAAATGTGTTTGATAATATCATAGAAGGCCTTTATGAAAAGAAAAAACTTATTGACGAATTTAACGATATAAGTAACAAATTTGCTGCTGAAATCACTGATGAAGAAATGCAACAGCTTTTTGATAAACAAGCAAAATTACAAGAAAAAATAGATAATTGTGATGGATGGAATCTGGAACGTGAAATAGAGATCGCAATGCTTGCTTTACGTTGCCCACCAAAAGAAGCAGATATTACAAAAATTTCTGGTGGAGAAAAAAGAAGAGTTGCTTTATGTAAATTGCTTTTAGAGAAACCTGATATGTTGTTACTTGATGAACCTACAAATCATTTAGATGCAGAATCAGTTTCTTGGCTTGAGGGTTATTTAAAGCATTATGAAGGTACTGTAATAGTAATTACCCATGATCGTTATTTTTTAGATAATGTTACAGAATGGATACTAGAAATAGATCGTGGAAATTGTATAGCGTGGGAATCAAATTATAGTTCTTGGCTTGAACAGAAGCAACAAAAATTAGCTTTAGAAAGTAAAGAAGACAATGATAGAAAAAAACAATTGAATCGTGAACTTGAATGGATTCGTCAGACTCCAAAAGCTAGACAATCAAAAAATAAAGCACGTATTACAGCATATCAAGAGTTATTAAATAAACAACAGAAACAAAAAATTGATCCTACTCAAATAATTATACCTAATGGACCTCGTTTAGGCGATCTTGTTATTGAAGCAGAACATATAGCTAAAAAATTTGATAGTAAAATATTATTATCAGATTTTAGTTTTAAAGTTCCACGTGGAGCTATTGTAGGAATTATTGGACCGAATGGAGCAGGTAAGTCTACATTGTTTAATATTATTACAGGTAAAATAACGCCGGATAGTGGTAGTATTAAAATTGGTCAAACGGTAAAATTAGGGTATGTTGATCAATCAAGGGATCATTTAGATGATAATAAGACTATATGGGAAGAAATTTCAGAAGGTTTAGATGAATTACAACTTGGTAATAGAATAATTAAAAGTAGAGCTTATTGTGCAGCTTTTAATTTTAGAGGCGGTGATCAACAAAAAAAAGTTGGACAACTTTCAGGTGGAGAACGTAACAGAGTACATTTGGCGAAATTACTAAAAGAAGGAGCAAATGTTATATTATTAGATGAGCCGTCTAATGATTTAGATATTGATACGTTAAGAGCACTTGAAGATGCTATTTTAGATTTTGCAGGTTGTGTATTAGTAATTAGTCATGACAGGTGGTTTTTAGATAGAATAGCTACTCATATTATATCATACGATAAAGACAATAATGCCACATGGTTTGAAGGAAATTATCAAGATTACCATGAATATATGTTAAGTACTAATGGGGAAAGTATTTTAAATCCAAAATATAAACATAAGAAGTTAATATAAATATGTCTTTAACACAAATATTATTAATTTTATTTGTAGGAATATTGGTAACAAAACCGCATGATATTTTTATAATTATTAAAGAATTAAAAAAAATAAAAGCATATTTAATTAATATTAAGTCGTCTATTATAAGAAATATAGATGAGCCGTTAGAAACAGAGCAGATAAATTTTTATTTAAAGAACATTATTAACCTAGAAGGTTATTATCATGGTAATTACGATTTAACGACAATAAAAGAAAAATATTATACACTGATAATTAACAATGACTTAATAAAAAATGAATCAGTACCTGATATAACAGAGCAACACTAATCCATGCATCACTCAATAATTAAATCTAAGAATTATGCAAAAAATAGTAAAACTTAACAATATCAAAATAGGAAATGATTTACCGTTTGTTCTCATTGCAGGGCCTTGTCAGATTGAAGGAAAAGATCATGCATTGTTTATGGCAGAAAAACTTGTTAAATTAACTAGCAAGCTGGATATTGCATTTATTTATAAATCTTCTTTTGATAAAGCTAATAGAACTTCCGTAAATGGAATTAGAGGAGTTGGTATTGAGAAAGGTTTAGAAATTTTATCAAAAGTAAAATCTGAATTCGATTGCCCTATTGTTACTGATATTCATTCAGAGAGTCAATGTACTGAAACAGCCGAAGTAGCAGATATTTTACAAATTCCGGCATTTCTATGTAGACAAACTGACTTGCTACAAGCTGCAGCAAAAACAGGTAAAATAGTAAAAGTCAAAAAAGGGCAGTTTCTAGCTCCGTGGGATATGAAAAATGTACAAACAAAACTACAAGCTTTTGGAGTAAAGGATATATTATTTACAGAGCGGGGAGCATGTTTTGGTTATAATAATTTGGTATCTGATATGCGTAGTCTTGCAATAATGGCAGAATTAAATGTACCTATAGTTTTTGATGCAACACATTCCGTTCAGCAGCCTGGAGGACTAGGAGGTAGTACCGGAGGGGACAGAAAATATGTAGAGCTACTTGCAAAGGCAGCAATTGCTGTAGGTATCGCCGGTATGTATATGGAAGTACATCAAGATCCCGATAACGCTCCAAGTGATGGTCCATGTATGATGAAGTTAGATAATCTAGAGTCCATACTTATCAAACTAAAAAAATATGATAAAATTACAAAAGAAAAATAACCTCAAATTTTATTTTTCAAAAAACATATACAATATCCTCTATTAATTCAATTTAAAAATGGAAGTGATAATTTTTTGCAAAATAAAAAATAGAATTTTCTTATCCTCAGAATTTCACCAATTCACCTTTAAGTGCTTGTTGTGAATTTATTTACCCAAATTTTCAAGTAGTATTAATGTTTATTTATTCAACTTACGGAGCAAAATGTTTGTATTTGGAGTAATATAAATTATTTTAGGTAAATATATATGTTTAGTTTGTGTGGAGCACCAAATAGACACGATGTTTAAAAAATATATATGATTTTTGACGTAGTATTTTAATAATATTTTAGAACAAAAAAACACTCCAAACATAATTATTCTTGAAGCATATAATATATTAATGAAATTATGTAATATTGAAGAGATATTAACTCCAAACACAAGCTTCATATATAAGTATGAATATAAAGATATTATAGCTTGGCTTTCTAATAACACTCGGTCTATATTTAATGAAATATTAGTAAAACCAAATAGCGGGCTTGCAGAGTTTATCCAGGAACTGCTTGGGATTTTAGTAACTAACCCTTTATAACGGAAGATATACAATATACAGCAAATTATTTAAGAAATAACAAGATTATCGAGCGAGTATTTTTGGACAATTGCGATATCAATGATAAGTAAACAAAAATTTTAGCCGAACTATTTAGGCTTAACAAAACAATAACCAAACTTTCTTGAGTAAGTAATAAAACAATCACTAATATCGGAATAAAAACTTTATTAGAGATAAAACATAATAATCACAGCATAAGTTAGCAGAATTAAAAATCTCTACTAAGTTTAATGATAATTCAGAATTTTAGCTCGTTTCCGAAGTAGATATTTTAAATGAAAATTCTGTAAATGCATATTTAAAGAAAACAAAAGCTCGAAACCTCGATTCTGAAATCGAAAATAAAAATTTACAACCTCTTTAAAATTACTATGAGTTAGAAAGAGCGTTCATAAAGAACGTTAATAATCTTTTAAGATTAATTGCAGAATGCCATCATGAAATTACTAAAACAGGAAAGGATAAGAAGGAGAATAATAGAAATAATAATGAAGAAATAGCCTATCCTCCTTATGGTGATAATGGTGAAGTTGATATGCTTGGTATTGCCTCTCAACATAATGAGTAACATTAGATTATAGAAAATGTTTGTGAATTTTGCTAGAAGTTGGACGTTGCGATGTCATTCCTGCAAAAGCAGTAATCTAGAAAAAAGAGGTATACATACAGCAAATTTTTGAAATTAAAAGCTCTATTTATATCGCCTTATGCTGGATTTCCACCTACGCGGGATGACACGTTACACCGAAAAAGAATTACCGCAGCCGCATTTTAGTTTAGCTTGCGGATTACTAACGTTGAAATATGAACTACCGAGTTCCTCTATAAAATCTAAAGTACAATCTAGCATAAATTTTTGAGAGATAGGATCAACAATAATTGTAGCATTATGTTTAGTAATAACATAATCATCTTGATCTATATCATCTTTTGAGACTAGTTCGTAATTATACATAAGTCCTGAACAACCGCCGCTATCAACAGAAACTCGCAGTACTAAATGCTTATCTTTTTCTAGCTCTATTAACTCACAAACTCGTTGAAAAGCTCTATCCGTAATTGTTATCGTCACCAAAATTACCTTGTAAAAGTCTTGTGAATTATATAGTATAACGAATATTTTTTCAAGATGGCGTTGTGGTGTAGCTTTGGTACAGCAGTTCTATGTCATTCCCGTGTAGGCGAGAATCCAGAATAAATAGCCTAATAATAAGCAGGTTTAATAAAATAAATCTATAAAAACAAGTTGTTATAGATTTTACTGGATTTCCGCCTACACGGGATGACATAACAGACTCATAATAACGCCTTTCAAAATAAAGGATAACGATGCTTGCTTCATACGCTTCTGATCCTCTTAAAAGTAGGGGAAGATTATATAAAGAAATTCCTACCTCTTATAGAAACGAGTTTGAATGCGATCGTGATCGCATTATTAATACCAATGCATTTAGACGTTTACAATATAAAACTCAGGTTTTTATTAATCATGAGGGAGACCATTACAGAAATAGGCTGACTCATTCCCTAGAGGTTTCGACTGTTGCACGTTCGGTTGCTAATACTTTAAATTTATCAAGTGATTTAGCTGAGACAATAGCACTTGCTCACGATCTTGGGCATACGCCTTTCGGTCATGCGGGAGAGAGAGCTCTAAATGAATGTATGAAAGAGTATAGCGGCTTTTCCCATAATGCTCAATCTTTAAAGATACTAACACTACTTGAAAAAAGATATGCGGCTTATAACGGAGTAAATTTAACATGGGAAGTTTTAGAAGGAATCATAAAACATAATGGTCCTATAACTGGTGAAATAAATGAATATATAGCGGAGTATAATAAACAAAATGATTTAGAGCTTAGTACTTATGCGTCGGCTGAGGCTCAAATAGCATCACTTGCCGATGATATTAGCTATATTTCGCATGATTTGGAAGATAGTATTGGTGCTAAAATTATCGATTTTAATAGTCTTGCTGAGCTTAAATATATTGATCAGCATGTTTTTGAACTCAAATCAAAATTTAAGAATATTAGCTCCTCTTGTCTGATTTATGAGGTAGTACGTAAGCTAATGCATGAATTGATTACCGATTTATTATGGCAAACAAAAGAAAATTTAAATAAAGAAAAAATTATTAATATATATGAAATACGTCACTTAAATTATCAGATAGTTGATTTTACCGAAAAAACTAATGACCGTATTAAGGAAACTAAAAAGTTTCTGCATGAGCGAGTTTATAAAAGTAATAAAATTACGGCCATCAGCCTTAAATGTACTAAAATCGTACAAGGTCTATTTAAGGTTTATATGGATGATATTAATTTATTACCGGTTAATTGGAAAATGCTAATAGACTCTGATGACACATATAGTAAAGCTAGAGTTATTGCCGATTATATAGCAGGTATGACCGACCGTTTTGCTATTCAAGAATATAATCAGCTTTGTTCACTGAATTTTAATAATATCTTAAAACTTAATTATGAATATATTTAATAAATTAAAACAAGATATAATTGCGGCAAGCAGGCAATTATATAATAATCAAGAAATAGCAAATAATGCTACTATTGAAACTCCAAAAGATAATTTTAACGGCGATTTATCCAGTAATATTGCAATGATTATTGCTGCTAAAGAAAATATTTCGCCTCGGGAAGTTGCTTTAAAGTTTAAAGAAATCCTTATAACATTACCTTATATTGCAAGTATAGAAATAGCAGGACCCGGCTTTATTAACTTTACTATAAAAGCCGAAACTTGGCAGATAGCAATTAAAGATATTCTACAGCACGAAGAAAAGTTTTGTGAAATTGATATAGATAAAAGCAGAAATATTAACATCGAGTATGTTTCGGCAAATCCCACCGGTCCAATGCATATAGGGCATGCTAGGGGTGCGGTATATGGTGATGTGTTAGCTAGAATTTTGCAAAAAGTAGGTTATTTCGTTACAAAAGAATATTATGTTAATGATGCAGGTTCGCAAATAAATGATTTAGTTAGTACGGTATTATTACGTTATAGAGAAGCGTTGGGCGAGACAATTACTATCCCTGACGGTTTGTACCCAGGCGAGTATTTAATTCCGCTTGGGCAAATTTTGGCGGAAGAATACGGTAATAAATTATTAATGATGGATGAAGAGGAAAGATTCAAAATAGTGAAAAATTTTGCCGTAGAAAAGATGCTTGATTTAAATAGAAAAGATCTAGCAGACCTTGGTATTAAACATGATATATTTTTTTCTGAACAGTCATTGCATGATAAATGCGCAATAGAGGAAACGGTGAAATTACTTACCGGTATGGGGCTGATTTATGAAGGAATACTCCCACCTCCTAAAGGGAAAGTTCACGATGAATGGGATAACAGAGTTCAAAAGTTATTTAAATCTACTAACTATGGTGATAGTCAGGATCGTCCTATAGAAAAAGCTGACGGAAGTTGGTCTTATTTTGCTTCCGATCTTGCATATGCTAAGGATAAAATAGATAGGGGAGTGAGCCACCTAATTTATGTACTTGGTGCTGATCATAGCGGGTATGTTAAAAGAATTGAGGCAATAGTTAAGGCTCTAGGCAAAGAGCAAGTTAAAGTAGACGTTAAAATCTGTCAATTGGTTAATTTTGTTGAAAACGGTGTGCCGGTTAAAATGTCAAAACGTCTTGGAAGCTTTGCTAGTGTACAAGACGTAAATCATGAGGTAGGGAAAGATATCATAAGATTTATGATGTTAACAAGGCAAAATGATAAGCCTCTTGATTTTGATTTAGTAAAAGTGAAAGAACAATCAAGAGAAAATCCCATTTTTTATGTACAATATGCACATGTAAGAACAATATCAATTTTATCAAAAGCTAGAGAATTAATGCCTGAATCTTATAATAACTTTGAAGCCTGCAAGTATGATTTATCTTTATTATCCTCAGAAGAAGAAATTGCGATCATAAAACTTTTAGCTAGTTGGACAAAAACATTAGAAACATCTGCAAAATATTTTGAACCGCACCGCATTGCATTTTATTTAATAAATTTAGCTTCAAAATTTCATTCTATGTGGAATTTTGGTAAAGAACATAGCGACTATAGATTTATAATTGAGAGCAATAAAGAATTAACTACTGCTCGTCTTGCTCTTGCAACTGCAATACAGAAAGTTATAGCTAGTGGTCTTGAAGTGATAGGTGTAGAACCTATGGATAGGATGTAATATGAGGCAACTAATCCTGTCATCCAGTGGCTTGAGCATGTGATCCAGCATAAAGCGAGATAAATCAAGCTTTTTGTATTCGTATTTTTTTACTGGACCCCGTGGTCAAGGTACTGGGTGACAGTGGTGAAACTGAGCCATACAATATGATCAATAATGTTTTTGTTAAAATATGTCTAGTATGCTTGATATGTATATCAGGTGTTTATTTTAGTTATCAATATTATCAGAATAGTAAGCCGGTAATTACTATTTATCCTGATGAGCTGCCTACAAAAATAAGACCATCTATAATAGAAAATAACCAAATAGCAGCAGTACATAGTACGATATATGAAAATCTTATTGCTAAAGATACAAATATTCAAACCGTAATATTGCTTCCTGACCCTGAGAAACCTATGAGTATAGATTCTCGTAATCAAAGTCAAAGTGATGAATCTTTTGATGAAATATCCAACCTTATTGCATTAATAGAGCCAAGTAATAATGCCAAAAATGAAACTGATTTAAATATAATAAAGCTTGAAAATGGAAGTAAGAATAAGGTTAGTAATGCTAAAAATTGTAAAAATAATGAAAGTTATAAAGTACAACTAGGTTCAGTAAAATCTGAAGCAGAAGCAATGCAAGAAGGGGAAAGAATAAAAAAGAAATTCCCAAAAATTTTTAAAAATGTTGTGATCACAACCAAAAAAGTTAAATATGACGACGGAAAATTTTTCTATTTAATCTTAGCCGGTGATTATGGTAGTCTTAGTCAAGCTAAAGCGGTTTGTAAAAAACTAGCATATAATAAGCAGAGTTGTGTGTTGAAATAATATAATTGGAATAATTTATGATAGAAGATTTTGATGAAATGACAATTGAGGAAGATGTAGCATTTTCAACACTTGCAGATAAAAGATTGAAAGAAACTAAATATTGGATAAAACATGAAGATGCTTGGGATATTTCTGGCATTGTTAGTGAGCGTTGTTGCGTGGATACACAGTAATCATTGAGAGGAGCGAAGCGATGTATCAATCGAGAGAATAATTAAACAAATTCTGTAAATCAGAATTTTTTACTGGATTGCTTCGTCGAATTACTACGTAATTCTTCTCGCAATGATGATAAATAAAAATTAAATAACTTATGAAAGAAGCTAAAATAGAAAATATTGACTTTGGTAATGCATTATCGGAGCGTTATCTTGCTTACGCGTTGTCAACGATTATGTCACGTTCGCTTCCTGACGTACGCGATGGACTTAAGCCTGTACATCGTAGGTTATTATACGCAATGCTACAGCTAAAGCTTGAGCCGAATTCCGGCTATAAGAAATGTGCAAGGGTGGTTGGTGACGTAATAGGTAAATACCACCCGCACGGTGATGTGGCAGTGTATGATACTTTGGTACGCCTTGCTCAGCATTTTTCGTTACGTTATCCTTTGATTGACGGGCAGGGTAATTTCGGCTCTATCGACGGTGATAATGCAGCAGCTATGCGTTATACCGAATCACGTATGACGGAAATATGTACTTTATTAATGGTAGACATTGATAAAGATACGGTAGATTTTCGCCCTACTTATGATGATTCCGATTTAGAACCGATAATAATGCCGGCAAGTTTTCCGAATTTACTAGCTAACGGTTCTGAAGGGATAGCAGTCGGTATGGCAACCAATATACCGCCGCACAATTTACATGAGCTTTGTGATGCTCTAATACATTTAATCGACCACCCGAACGCTGAAATTAATGATATAATGAACTTTATCAAAGGTCCTGATTTTCCAACAGGCGGTATAATTATTGATAAAGCTGAAGTTATTAATGCTGCATATAATACCGGACGCGGTAGTTTTAGAGTGAGAAGTAGATGGGAAAAAGAGGCGTTAAGTTACGGTACATATCAGATAGTCGTAACCGAAATACCTTATCAGGTTCAGAAATCAAAACTTATAGAACAAGTAGCCATATTACTAAAGGATAAAAAAATCCCGCTTGTTAGCAATATTAGAGATGAATCAACCGACATTATAAGGTTGGTTATAGAGCCAAGAGACCGGAGTTGTGATCCGCAGATAGTTATGGAGTCTTTATTTAAGCTAACTAATTTAGAAAGCCGCATTCAGCTAAATATGAATGTGATTGGCAGTAATAACGTGCCTAGAGTAATGAATATTTTAGAGGTTTTACAAGAGTTTTTAGCTCATAGACAAAATATTGTTACTCGCAGGTCAACTTATCTTGTGAATAAAATCAAGCATCGTTTAGAAATTCTAGCAGGGCTTAGAATAGCTTATCTAAATCTTGATGAGATAATTAAAATTATTCGTGAAGAGGATGAGCCGAAAGCGATAATGATGGAGCGGTTTAAACTAACCGAAATACAGGTAGAAGCAATATTAAATACTCGTCTTCGTTCGCTACGCAAGCTTGAAGAGCATGAAATTATTAATGAGCATAGTAATTTGCAGAAGCAGCAAGCTATATTAGAAGAGATTTTAAATAATCCTAAAGAGCTATGGAAAATAGTTAAAAAAGAAATCAAAGCAGTACAAATGCAATTTGGATTAAATACCGTAATAGGAGATAGACGTACAAGCTTTGAAGAAGTAACGCTTACGAATCAAGTAGTTGATATAACAGCGTTTGTTACTAAAGAGCCGATTACTATTATCTGCTCAAAAATGGGGTGGGTGCGTTCACTAAAAGGTCATAACACCGATTTATCGAATATTAAATACAAAGAAGGTGATGCAGAGAAGTTTATTTTAGAAGCTTATACAACTGATAAAATATTAATAGTTAGTTCGGAAGGTAGGTTTTTTACTTTGCTTGCCGATAATATTCCCAAAGGTAAAGGAACCGGCGAATCTATAAAGCTGCTTGTGGATATAGGTAATAACGATATTACTAATATTTTAGTCCATAAACCTGATCAGCTTTTATTACTCGCAAGTAGTGTAGGGAAGGGGTTTTTAGTTAATTCAAACGAAGTAATAGCTCAAACAAAAACAGGGAAGCAGGTTATGAATGTACCGGATGGTCATGCATGTATAGCTTGTTTACATGTAGCGGGTGATGCCGTTGCCTGTATCGGTGAGAGCCGTAAATTATTGGTATTTAATGTAGATGAAATACCGGAAATGAAAAAGGGGCAAGGCGTAACGCTGCAAAAATTTAAGAATGCAAAGTTACTTGATATTAAAATATTTAATAAAGAAGATGGCTTATGTTGGAACAACAATGGAAAAGTAAAACTTGAGAAAAATATCATTGCATTTTTAGGACAAAGAGGTAGTACTGGTAAATTACCGCCTATGGGTTTTCCCAAAAATAATAGATTTTCATCATAATTATAATATAGATTGAGTGTATACAAAAAAATAGCATATTTTATATTGTGTGATACAAGCGACTTATCTATAAATTCGCTTGTATCGTTCTATTATTAAAAATTTTTAAATGCATCTTATCTATTTAAATTAGTAGATGTTACTATCTCCTACTCCTATAATATCAACCTGATTATCCTGATGACTTTCCTCTAACTGATAATATGTCAAATCTTCATTATTATTACCGAAAAGGTTATAAACACCAGTTAATAGCTTATTACTATCTTTAACAAATTGCATTATAGTAAAATAATCCTCTCTCATTATATCTATTAAAGATTTTCAGATAGCGGTAGCAGCAGCCATAAGTGCCGGTACCTTTTTATTGCATCAAATTTACTTATAACATGGTTGGTCTTGAAATTTTTTTTGGTAAAACCTATACTCATTAAATTATGGATTGTAGTAATATATTTATCTATAATATTACTTATTTCCATCATGTTGTTAAATACGTTTAATATAGGAGAGAAAAAATTTTCACGGTCTTCTGACGCTGGTTTTTCTATGTTCTGAGTTACATCTATCTTTTATCTTGAGAGAATTATCCTGTTTCACATTAAAAAACTTCAATGATGCCTTAAAATCCACGTCTTTTGTATAGACTTTCTGAATATTTAAAGCATGTAATATTGTAAATATTTTTTTAAGTTGGAACTAGAAATAAAATTATATGCATTTTTAAATAATAATTTAGTATCGGTTGCATATCGTGTAACTGCTTTTAATCCATTTACAAAGGAATATCCTGATGTTGTAAATTGAGCATGATTCATAGTGTTACTCCTGTTTTAAAATAATACAAATCATATATCACATGATTACCATATATTATGGTTGCAACACAATATATGGTAATCAGAGAGCGTCAATATCTAAAAATAAAATATATAATTTTATTTAATCAAAAGTCAGTATAACCGGAATTTTTCAAAGTTCACTTGGTACTTTAAAGTACAAAGCTAAGTATAATTTGACAAGAATTAGAGAGATGTAAGCTAATATGATGGTTTAAAGGTTTAGTAGAAGAGTAGACAAAACTATAAAATTAATGCGCAAGATACAAGAAAATTTTTACTCTATGTCATTCCCGCATTCGCGGGAATGACATAGAACTGGTTCCGCGAGCCATGCAACAACGCCTAAAAGCTGGAATCCAGTAAAAGCCAAAAAATCTTGATTTTAAAGATTTTTTAGCTTGGATCCCTGCTTTCTCATGGATGATATAGGAGAGCTTTTTAAAAATTATCCAATACTACACATAAGATTGCTCTAAGCATTGATTATAGTAGTAATGGGAATTAATAATCAAAACTTAAGCTTTGTACCTATAAGACCAACAGTACCTCGTGTTGTTTTAATAGGTGCTTCAGGGTAATATACAGGTTTACCTTTAGCTTGGAAATGAGAAATTTCAGCATATGGTAATAAACCAGGCATAATCTTATATTCAGTAGCGAGGCTCACAGCATCGACGGTGTTTTTATATCTTGAAGTTTTAATATATTCTAGACTTGTCTTTATAGGTCCTTGTCCATAAGCAACTGCGCCATTGTAATAATAGGTATCACGACCGACTTTATAATATTCCTTAGCGGTTAAGCTTCTACCTAAATTACCGTAAGAAGCCCCACAAGAGAAATTACCATAAGTAAATACAGCTCCAAGATTATATGCTTTTAAATTAGAAAGCTTATAGGTATTTAATACTTCTATTACCTTAGTGTCTTCCATTTTAGCATGAACAAGACGACGAGCAGGTTTACCATACTCTCCGGTAACAGATAATTTCAAGTCTGCATCTTCGCTAATTTCATGTTCATAAGTTAAGCCGGCAGAAAAAGCATCTCTAATATTCTGATTTATAGCCATAGTCTCGCCATTTCCTAAGGAAACCGTCTTTATTCCGGTTCTAGCAACACTAACCCCGTTTCTTCCTGAGCCTTCAAGAGTTAAATTATTTATATTTTTGTTACCGCCCGTATTAGCAGTATCGGGAGTATAAGAGATACCAGCCTGGAAGCCTTTCATTTTAGGTGTGAAAAAATTGAGTCTTCTAGCTTTTTCAGTTTTTTCATTGATTTGATTAAAAGAGTTCGAGTATGATTCAAGATAAAAGCTAGCACTAGTATCGAAATCTGGTTTTAAACCGTGAAACCTCATATATTGCCCATCAAGTAGAGCATATCTATACCATCCTCCGGTACCTGCGGTTACTTGAGAGCCTGTAATACGTAATTTAGAACTTGCATCGACAGGAGAACCTAATTCTACTTTACCGTAACTAGTTTTAATAAAGATATGTGATCCGTTATAACTTGCAGAGGTTTTTACTTTTGTAGTAGGCTGAAGCACTATTTTAGCACCTACTATTACATCATTGATAGTTTTAGAAACAGTTGCCGCAAACGCTCCTTCCGTGTAAAACCCTAACGTTTTCCTGTTATCAGTTACATTTTTATCAAATAAAATTAAATGATTCTGTTTAATATAACCGCTTTCAAATAAATAAAATCCTTCTAATTTTATTTCAGTATCAGAATTAGAAATAACAGGTGTCGAATTTTCTTCGGCAAGAGTAGCCGATGCAAAGCAAATAATACTTGCAGCTAATAATAATTTTTTCATCTTTAATAAAGTCCCTATAAACTTAAATAATCAAATTTACTATACAAAATAAATTTTTAGTATTGATATAAATATAAATCAACTACGCTAAAAGATAATAATACTTTTTAGAATTGACAATAAAAAACTATTTTAATTTGTAATAATTTAATTTAAAGTATATAATGTTGTATTATTATCACTATCTCAAGTAGTCCTAGACTTATAGTGTAAAAGAAAAATTTTGTATTATAAATGATTATGAGTTATAATCGTTGGTTTATTAATTAAATTAAGTTTTGATTATGGCTATAATGTCAGATAAGTGGATAAAGGAAGCTGTTATAAATCAAAGTATGATAAGTCCCTTTGCGGAAAAGCAGGTAAGAGTTCATAATAAAGAAAAAATTATTTCTTACGGTTTATCTTCTTACGGTTATGATGCTAGAGTATCTAATGAATTCAAAATATTCACCAATATAAATTCTACTACGGTTGATCCAAAAAATTTCAGTGAATATAATTTGGTTGATAGAGAAGTAGATGTGTGTATTATTCCACCTAATAGTTTTGCTCTTGGCCGAACTATAGAATATTTTAAAATACCGCGTGATGTATTAGTTATTTGTGTCGGCAAGTCCACTTATGCAAGATGCGGTATAATAGTAAATGTGACTCCGTTAGAACCGGAGTGGGAAGGACATGTAACTTTAGAGTTTTCTAATACTACTCCATTACCTGCCAAAATATATGCAAATGAAGGAGCTTGTCAGTTTTTATTTTTAAAGAGTGATCAAATTTGTGATACTTCATATGCCGATCGTCAAGGAAAATATATGAAGCAGGTAGGCGTAACTTTACCGTTAACCTAACTTTTTTATGTAAGAACCTGTTCACGATCTTGATTTTAAAGCTAATTAAAATCTTTTTAGCCGCAAATTATAAGATTTTTTTGAAATAAGAATACTGTTCCTACAAAAATCTTATTAATTTTCGCTTAAAAATCTGTTTCATTATCAATCAAAATAAAATCGTGAATAGGCTCTAAAAAATTATATTAAATTTTTAATAAGGATTTTTATGAGTACAATAAACACCGATACTAATGAGGCAATGCCGCATATTTCCGTTAACGCACAATATATAAAAGATTTATCTCTTGAGAACCCTTCTGCCCCGTCTTCTCTTGCGGCTTTAGATCAACGCCCTCAAATTGATTTATCTCTAGATATAAATATTACTAATTTATCAGAAGAAAATTTCTATGAAGTAGAGTTAAATATCGAAGCAACTGCAAGAAATGAAAAATATAAATTATTTCATATAGAATTAAAATATGCTGGAGTATTTAATTTAATTAATATTGATTCTGAACAACATCCGATTTTATTATCTGTTCATTGTCCGGCAATGATATTTCCATTTGCTAGAAAAATTATATCTAGCTGTACTCAAGATGCAGGATTCCAGCCTTTAATGATTGATCCTATAGATTTTGGTGCCTTATATCATAAGAAAATGTCAGAGCATCAAAACTAAGAAAATCATTTAATTATTTAATAAATTTCGTTTTCAACGCCATGGTTCTTAGGTCACAGATAGAGTTTAATAGTAAAAATTTTATCAATTTGATTAAATATTCTTTACCGATATAATTAATGAATGTATAAAGCACTAGATAAAAAATTATAATTTAGTTAACAATGATTAAGTGTAATTAAGTTATAGCACAATATAAAAATTGAATTTTATGGAGAAAAATAATGAGAGTTTTGTTAATTGAAGATGAGCTGGAAATGGCTAACTTAATTGAGCTAACTTTAGCTTCAGAAGGTATAGTTTGCGATAAAGCTTCAGTTGGTGTGGAAGGTTTAAGGATTGGTAAAGTCTGTGGTTATGATCTAGTGATTTTAGACATTATGTTACCGGATATTAATGGTTTTGAGATATTATTAAGATTGCGTGCTGCAAAAATAAAAACCCCAATCTTAATTTTATCTAGCTTAACGGATACGGATCAAAAGATTAACGGTTTCTATTCTGGAGCCGATGATTATTTAACCAAGCCGTTTGTAAGAGAGGAATTAATTGCTAGAATTAAAGCTATAGTTAGACGTTCGAAAGGTCATGCAGCATCAATATTTATGTTTGATAAGGTTAGCGTAAACCTAGATACTAGAACTGTAGAAGTTGACGGCAAAAAAGTACATTTGACGAACAAAGAATATGCTATTTTAGAGCTATTAATACTACGAAGAGGAACTATTTTAACTAAAGAAATGTTTTTAAATCACTTATATAGTAGTGTTGACGAACCGGAAATGAAAATTATTGACGTATTTATTTGTAAACTTCGTAAAAAGTTAAGTGATGCTGCTGGCGGTAGAGATTATATCGACACAGTATGGGGACGCGGTTATATGCTAAAAGAATATGATGAATTACAACAAAAAGAAATTTTAGCACAAGGAGCATAATTAATGCCTTTATCTACTTCTTTGCTTGGTAAAACAAGTACCTATAAAGATAGTTATGATGCGACTTTATTATTTAAAATTCCACGTATAAATAATCGAAACGCACTTGGAATAAATAGTAATAATCTTCCGTTTTACGGTGTAGATATTTGGAATACATATGAACTATCTTGTATTAATAAGAAAGGTAAGCCATGGGTTGGAGTAGGCACTTTTTATATACCGACGGATTCTGAAAACATAGTAGAATCAAAATCATTTAAACTATATCTAAATTCTTTTAATAATTTTGTTGTTGAATCAGTAGAAGAACTAGAAAGAATTATCTTGCAGGATCTAAGTAATGTTACACACGCTAAAGTAACAGGACGCATATTTCCTATAAATACAAAAATAGCATTTGGTGTTCCAAGCGGTAAAAATATCGATGCTTTAGATATAGTATGCAATAATTACGGTCCGCCCGATAATAGTTTAGTTGAGTATGAAGAGGTTTTAGTAGAAGAAGAGATTAATTCTAATTTACTAAAATCAAATTGCTTAGTCACTGGTCAACCTGATTGGGGTTCAATCGTTATAAAATATAAAGGAAAAAAGTTAAAACATGATTCTTTTCTGAAATATTTAATATCTTTTAGAAATTATCATGAGTTTGCAGAGCAGTGTGCTGAGCGTATTTTTACAGATATTAAAAATGCTATAAAGCCTGACTTTCTTTCTCTTTATATAGTATATACTAGGCGCGGAGGAATTGATATTTGTCCCTATCGTTCTACCGACAAAAGTTATAGTTTACCTAGCGATAAACGACTTATTAGGCAATAATCACTTTTCTAATCCATAAAAAATCCACTCGATGTCATATAGTGGTCAAAGCCACGGTGTTCAAAAACAACTTAAAATACTAATAGCTTTAGTATTTTAGACTGAATTCTGCCACAAGCTCGCAGGATGGTTTTTAACGTAATTGCAAGAAAATTACATAAGTAGTTGTACGTATGCAATCTCAAGAGTTTGTTATTATTTTATGAGTTTGCCACAATGCTTACGGCTGCAAAGCAATGACAATTTGCTATCAACGCAAAATAAGCGGGACAACAATCAAAGAATAATTCACGTAAGCAAGCTTTTCGCAGGATAGAAGTTAGTATAATTTGATGATTCTTTCATAGGATTTTTTGTGTAGCCTTGTAGGCTTTCCACTATTTTATTCAGGTCTATTTGACTACAGATCCCCAATAATACGGGATCACGAGGACGAATAGAATTCATATTCCAATGGCTACGAGTTCTAATAGCATCTATAGTAGCCTTAGTAGTGCCTATTAATTTAATTATTTGATGGTCTTGGATGTTCGGATAATTAGATAATAACCAATATATAGCATCCGGTTTATCTTGACGTCTTGCTATAGGGGTGTATTTAGCATGCTGTTTTTTCTGATTTTTCATCAATTCATCGGCAGGACTATATGAAATTTGTAAATTAGCATTAGAATCTTTACTGCAACGCTCAATTTCCTCTAAAGTTAACTGACCGTTTGCAATTGGATTTAAACCTTTTATAGATTGTGCTACTTCACCGTCAGCCATACCTTTTATTTCAAATTCATGAATACCACAAAAATCGGCAATTTGTTTAAAAGTTAAAGAAGTATTTTCAATTAACCACATAGCCGTGGCTTTTGGCAGAAGCGGTAATGTTTTTTGCGAATTCATGATCATTGTTTTTGGCTTAATTCAAGGAACTATAACAAATAGAGTGATTTAAGTCAATCTTCATTTAGAAACTTAACTATCTCCTCAACTACTTTCTTAGCATCGCCGAATAACATAAAAGTATTATCGTGATAAAATAGCTCATTTTCTATACCTGCATATCCTGAAGCCATAGAACGTTTAATAAACAAAATCGTACGTGCTTTTTCAGCATCGAGTACCGGCATACCATAAATTGGACTGTTCGGATCATTTTTGGCAGCAGGATTAGTTACATCATTTGCCCCAATCACAAGCACTACGTCAGTGGTAGCGAAATCTCTATTAATTGCTTCAAGCTCAAGTACTTTATCGTAATCTATATTAGCTTCTGCAAGTAAAACATTCATATGCCCCGGCATTCTACCTGCTACCGGATGTACGGCAAAACGTATATTAATATCTGAACATTCTAATATATCAACCATCTCTTTTATAATATGCTGAGACTGGGCTACTGCCATACCGTAACCGGGAACAATTATCACCGATGATGCATTAAGTAGTAAATGTGCCGCATCTTCAGGGCAGCTTGTTTTTACTATTTTATCGTCGTCTATATCATTGTGAAGTCCGGTAGGTGTAGGTAAAAATGCTCCAAAAATAACCTTGATTAATGAGCGATTCATAGCCTTGCACATTATATGGCTAAGTATAGCTCCGCTACTACCAACTAATGCTCCGGTAATAATAAGTAGGCTATTGCTAAGCGTAAAGCCTATACCTGCTGCCGCAAAACCTGAATAAGAGTTTAGCATTGATAATATAACGGGCATATCTGCACCACCTACCGGTATTATTAGTAATACTCCGATTAACAGCGATAAAAAGACTATTAGATTAAATAAAAATATATTTTCTGAACGAATAAAAGATATTACGAGAATAACTAATATTATTGCCGTTAATAAGCATATATATTGCTGACCGTAGAATTTTAACGGGCTACTTTTCATTAATCCTTGTAGTTTTAGAAAAGCTATAACCGAACCGCTAAAAGTTAAAGCACCAATAGAGACGCCTACTGATATTTCTATTAATGAATTAATCGTTAAACTTCCTGCTATTCCTATAGAAAAATTTTCAGGAGCAAGTATCGTAGAGTAAGCTACAAATACCGCAGCAAGACCGACAAAAGAGTGAAAACCTGCTACTAATTGAGGTATTGCCGTCATGGAGATTTTAAGTGCAATAATCCTTCCGATTATAGCGCCTAACAATATGGTTGCTATAATCGGTAATTTATGAGTAAAATCCGGAAGAAAAAAAGTAACGCCGACTGCTATTACCATTCCCAAGGTACCTATGGTAGTACCTAAACGTGCTTGTTTCTGTGAGGATAAGAATTTGAGCGATAGAATAAAGCAAACAGCCGCAACTAAGTATAATAACTGGATAATTTGTAGGGACATAGAGGTAATCATTATATGTTATTCCCGAGTTGCGTTGTTGCGTGGAAACTTATATCACGCCCGCGAAAGAAGAAACTAATCATAACATGAGATAAATCGAGCTTTTAATTTTAAAAATTTGCTGTATCTACACTTTTATTCTGGATTCCCGCTTTTGCGCTGGGGCATGACATAGAAAAGTGCCGTATATTCTTAAAAAGTAAATCCTATACCTATAGAAACTATTAAAGGATTAAGTTTCACTTTAGAGGTAATGGTTTTAGTACCTACTAAATTCGGTTTATACTCAAGTTTAGGATTTAAGAAAAATTGCCTTACGTCAATATTGATTAAAGTCTCATCTTTAGCATAAAAATCTACACCTATTTGTCCTACGGCACCGTATCCGTTTCTAATTTTAAGACCGGTAGCTTGCGTAAGCATATAAGAACCGTGATAACCTATGCCTATATACGGTCTTATTCCACCGTAAGGGGCTATATGAAATTGTCCGGTAACCGTTGCAGGAATCATATAAATAGGTTTGTGTTTTCCTAGTTTGACATTATCAACGCTATAATTATGAGCAACGGATGCAAGGGATGTATATTTAGTGCGTAAAACATTAAAGCCAAGCGATAATTCAGTAGCTAAATAATTGTTAAAGAATATAGTAGTAGATGCATCACCTCCATAACCGTTTTTTGCAACTTCTCCCACTGGAACAGGTTGAGGAGAGGTAGGCGTAGGTAGTACTTTTTGCTTAGCACTTGAGAAAACACCTCCTAGACGCATCTTGAAAACTAAATTTCCTTCGTTTTCGTAATACGGTGTACTATCATAATCAGGAGCAGAATCTACATCATCATACATGATTTTAGCAAAACTATTAATACTTATGCTGGATACAAACAAAATTATCCCTAATTTTTGCACTATTCTTAACATATTAATTATAACCTTTACTTGCTTAAAATTGATTACCGTATTAGTATATAAAATTTTTATTTATATATTTATACTATCGTTATAAATGATAGAATTCTTTTATGCTAAAAGTCAAGACATTTAAGTAACATTATAGAAATTATTGGAGCATATTAATGAATGATGCATTAAAAACATATTTAACAGGTATAGGTTGGTTTTTACTTAGTTTAGCAAGTAGTAGTGCCAATGATGTAATGTCTAAATATCTTGGGACTCGTTTACATAGCTTTGAAGTAGCTTTTTTTCGATTCTTTTTCAGTAGCATAGTTTTACTACCTTTTGTTGTGTATTACAGTAAAAATACCTTAAAAACAAGTCGTCCTTTTGTACATATATTAAGAGGATTATTATTATTTTTTGGTATGACTTCATGGACTTACGGTTTGACTATAGCTCCTGTTACTACCGCAACCGTTGTAAGTTTTTCTATCCCTTTATTTACTTTAACACTTGCCGTATTTTTTCTAAACGAAAATATTATTTGGCAAAGATGGGTAGTTACCGTAGTAGGATTTATAGGGCTTGTTGTTACGCTTAAACCGCATGCCCAGGATTTTAACCCAGAAATTTTGTATTTTGTATTAGCGGCTATTTCATTTGCTATGCTTGATATTATTAATAAAAAATTCATAATAAAAGAATCAATGATTAGCATGCTATTTTATTCGGCAATAGTAACTGCTATAGTGTCGCTACCTGTGGCATCGCAGTATTGGCTAACTCCTAGTGGTTTTGAATTAGCTTTATTATTCGTACTTGGTAGTAGCGGAAGCTTAATATTATTCTTTCTGCTTAAAGCTTTTTCCATGGTAGATGCAACCGCTACCGCTCCTTATAGATATTTAGAGCTCGTGATTTCGGCAATAACGGCATATTTCATATTTAACGAGTTTCCTGATAAAAATACACTTCATGGAGCAGTAATAATAATTCCTGCCACCTTATTTATAATATACTCCGAAAAAAAAGCTATGAGTAGAAAACATGAATCGCAGTAAGCTAGTATTTTCAAGCGGTATCGCTAACACTTTTGAATGGTATGATTATGTATTATTCGGTTATTTTGCACCCATAATAGGAGCAAAATTTTTCCCTAATTATGATGCTAATACTGCTTTACTGCAAGCTTTTTTAGTTTTTGCTATAGGTTATTTGGCAAGACCGTTGGGTGGCATATTTTTTGGTGTTATTGGTGATAGATTGGGACGCAAAGTAGCCTTAACTAGTGCGTTATTTTGCATGTCTTCCCCAACCGTATTAATAGGAATATTACCTACGTACCATACTATAGGTATAACTGCGACTATATTAATGATTTGTGTACGCATTCTACAAGGATTATCAATGGGAGGAGCTTTGACCGGTTCTATTTCTTTTGTTATTGAACATACTAGCCATAAACACCGAGGCTTTACCGGTAGTATTTCAATGTCTAGTATATGCTCCGGTTTATTGCTTGGTTCTTTTGTTTCTTATATTGTTAAGAATATCCTAACAGCTTCACAATTTGATAGTTTTGGCTGGAGAATACCTTTTTTACTTGGATTTTTTATTCTTTTTGCAGCATTTTATATTAAAAAAAATACACACGAAACACCGGATTTTAAAAATCTAAGAGAGCAGAAAAAGATTTTACAATCACCGTTAAAAAGAGTCATTACCAATCATTGGTTTGATATATTAATCTCGATTTTTATCAATGCTCCCGGTTCGATAATATTCTATCTAACTACAATTTACTTGGTATCGTTTTTAAAAATTAGCCGTAACTTTACTGAAAATGAGGTAAATAGCTTCGCTAGTGTATGTTATGTGATTATGATAGCCGTAACTTTATTAAGCGGTTATCTATCCGATATTATAGGTCGCAGGAAAATTTTTGTAATTAATCTGATAATAATTATTGTAACAACACCCTTTTTATTTCATAATTTTGAGAGCGGGGATTTCACAAGTGTAATTATTTCACAATTTATACTTGCTATACTGGCGGCTAGCTATATCGGTCCTGAACCGGCATTACAAGCAGAATTTTATCCTACAAATATACGTAACACTGCTCTCTCTATTTCATATAACACTGCTACAAGTATTTTTGGTGGTACTACGCCTCTTGTCTTTGAATACTTAGTACAAAAAACAGGGAATGTCACCTCGGCAATTTATTATGTCATATTAAGCTGTATTTTTGCATTGATCGCCTTATCTTTTTACAAAAATAGAAGTTTAGATACAATATGAAAAAATTACAAAACCTGCAAACATAGTTGAGTTTAATGATAAAATTGTAGTCTTGACACCTAAGAGTTCTTACTATGGCAATGCTTACGAACACAAAATAACTAAAAATGATTAGTTTTTGCTAGTATCTCACATGGTAGTATAAATCACTCAAAAACTGTTGAAAAAATAACTAGTAACGAGGCGATTTCAAGGATAGATATAGACTTATGCGGTACATGCCATCGCATTACTACAGCTGTAACGACTGACCAACTACGGCAAGAAGAAAACCGATCTTTAGAAATGAGACCTGCTTCTGCAAATGAGATAGCACAATTACAAAAGTGAGTACAAGATAATAAAATGATATTATCATGCCAAACCAAAGAAAAAACTAAAGATTCTAAGTGATTATTTGCAGAAAGAATTTGGGATGTATGCTAATGAAACTACAGCAGCGTCTTCTGATGAAGTACATACAGGTGAAGCGAATGAAAAGCTAGAATAAGAGCTGTGTTGTAAATAGTAAACGAATTTCCAAAATTCTTCTTGATTTAATAACAAATATGTGGCAAAAAGGGTTAGAAATAAAATTCTAAGCTACTATAGCTCAGGGGTAGAGCACTTCATTGGTAATGAAGAGGTCGGGGGTTCAATTCCCCCTAGTAGCACCACTGAAAATATATGTTATGATCAATATTCTTCTTTTTGTGCATATTACCATTGCAATATTGTTAATTATAGTTATTCTGATGCAGCGTAGCGGATCTGATGGAATTAGTAGTATAAGCGGTGGTAATAATATGGGGGTAGTTAGTGCTAAAACAGTCAGTAATTTTCTTACTAAAAGCACTATAATACTTACAACATTATTTTTAATAAATGCAATAGTACTTGCTAATCTTTCCTCAAAAAAGAAATCTGATTTAGTTTCTAAGATTAATGAAATTGAAGAAAATCAAGCAGAAAATAGTTTACCTATAGCTAAATAGTTACAGCTTTATCTTGATAATATCTCTCATACTTGTCATTGTCTACCTTTGTTGGTATTGCCAGCATGGATACACGAACGGTCGTTGCAAAGAGGCATTGTTGCGTAGACCGGTAAAACCTGCTGTGTCACCCCGTGGCTTGACAGAGGTAAAACTGATCTACGAAACAACAACTTACGAGGAGCAAGACGACGTGGCAATCCAAAAAAATAATTAAAGAAATTCTGATTTACAGGATTTCTTACTGGATTGCTTCGTCAAAACTTACAGTTTCTTCTCGCAATGATGACAAAACCGAATCATGCAACAAAGCTGCATGACAATAATTCACACAATAATTTTAGCAATGTCTATAGAATTTAATATAAAAGGCAAATTTTATGTCATTTTATGTACGTTTTTTACAGTCCTTATTATAGTAGGAAACTTAATATATCAAAAATTTGTTTACCTTAATATTTTTAATTTTTATATTCTTGAATTATCTATAGGAGCAATTTTTTACCCGTTAACTTTTTTATTAACAGATTTAATAGCTGAGTTTTATGGTAAAGCAAGAGCAAATTTTTGCGTGAAGCTTGCTATCATTTTTAATATAATAGTAGTTTTAATAATAAGTCTTATGGACAAATTGGAAGCGACTAATTGGTCTAAGGTTGATAACATAACTTTTAATCAAGTTTTTGGTTCATGTTATATATCTTTTTTAGCATCAACTTTTGCCTGTTATATAGCTCAACTTGTTGATATTAATATCTATTTATGGATACGTAAAATTACTCAAGGTAAATATTTATGGATAAGAAACAATTTTAGTACGGCAATTTCTTTATTTATTGATACTTTTATTGTAATTGGGATTATGAGCTTATTTAATATTGTTCCTTATGACCAATTACGTCATCTTGTACTCAATAGCTATTCGTTTAAACTATTTTTTACCGTATTTAGTACACCGATATTCTATTTGGCAGTTTGGTTGATACGCTTATCTATTAAGAGGTTTGATAAATCAGGATAAGATTCTCAAAAAACTATCCTGTATTTATCTTTACAAATTGACTTTTAACTTAACAAGTCCTTGATGGCTTTGATATTTTCTATGAGTATAATAATTATACTCAAGTAGAACATTTATATTTTTTCTGCTCATAAGCATATTACTACCTATATTATATCCAAGCTTAGGTTGCTTCGGTATAATAATTGTTTCTTGTAATATTTGTCCTTTAAAAGTTGCTTTTGCATTCACTTTTGTATTTTTATGATTGAAGTGACGCTCAATATTACCATACAAACTCGGTGTTAATACTACATTACTTATGGTTGCTATAGGTTTAAACACTATTTTACCGCCAATACTACTTTCAAATAATTGATTTGATTTCTTTTGAATCACTAAGTTTTCTATATCTACATTATACTCTTTATAGCTGCTAGCTCTTGAATAATCATATTTAAAACCGATATTAGGAATAAAATGTAAATCGTCTTTTGTACGATATTTATAATTTAATAAAGTTTGGAAGCTGAAATTATTGTTTTGATATTTTCCAACGATATTATTAATACTTTTAGATTTATTCTTAATATAATTATGACCATAAGATGTTATAGCCTGTAATGAGAAACCTTTATTGAGTTCTTTTAGACCGTAAATGCTGAAAAGATGAACGTTAACCGCTGTTTTTCCTAGTTTTTCATTATATTTAATTTTAGATTCTAAACGGCTATAAGCTATTCCGATCACATCATGACTATTGATAAATTCAATATCAGCTCCGATAGTTATGCCGGTGGTACGACCTTGATATTTTGGAATATTCTTCCAAGTTCCTTGTTTGTTCATACCGTATAAGCCGCTAATCCATACTCCTCTTGCGATAGTTGGTTCTTCATCACCGGTAGCTATTGCAGAAACCTTTAATCTATCACTTAAAATATTATGATGAACAGGTTTGTGAAGAGTTGAAGTAGCCTTAACTAATATTGCTACTTTCCTACTGGTGTCATCAGATACTTGTTGTCTCTGTGCTGCCTCATCTTGTTCCACGATTGCTTCAGTTTTGAATGACACACCAATATCTTCATCTTCACCTTCTAAAGCTATATCGTTTTTTAATTTTTCTTCCTCGGTTTCTTCTTGTTTACGTGTGGTCTTTTCTGTTTGTTCATCTTCTTCGGCTGCTAGACGTTTACGTTCTTGCTCTTGGCAGTTCTGCTCTTCTTGACGCTGACGGTTTTCATTTTCTTTGTGTTCAGCTTCATCTTCTGCATTTTCTGCTTTACGTTCTACCTCATCTTCTACCATTTTGCGATTTACTTCGTCTTGACGCTGACGGTTTGCTTTTTCTTTGTATTCAGCTTCATCTTCTGCATTTTTAAACATTGCAGCCATATCTTCTAGATATTCATCCTCTGCATTTTCTGCTTTACGTTCTACCTCATCTTCTACCATTTTGCAATTTACTTCGTCTTGTTTACGCTTCAGTTCTTCTTGACGCTGACGATTTGCTTTTTCTTTGTGTTCAGCTTCATCTTTTGCATTTTTAAACATTGCATCCATATCTTCTAGACGTTCTGCTTGTGCATTTTCTGCTTTACGTTCTACCTCATCTTCTACTATTTTGCGATTTACTTCGTCTTGACGCTGACGGTTTGCTTTTTCTTTGTATTCAGCTTCATCTTTTGCATTTTTAAACATTGCAGCCATATCTTCTAGACGTTCTGCTTGTGCATTTTCTGCTTTACGTTCTACCTCATCTTCTACTATTTTGCGATTTACTTCGTCTTGTTTACGCTTCAGTTCTTCTTGACGCTGACGGTTTGCTTTTTCTTTGTGTTCAGCTTCATCTTTTGCATTTTTAAACACTGCATCCATATCTTCTAGACGTTCTGCTTGTACATTTTCTGCTTTACGTTTTACCTCATCTTCTACTATTTTGCGATTTACTTCGTCTTGTTTACGCTTCAGTTCTTCTTGACGCTGACGATTTGCTTTTTCTTTGTGTTCAGCTTCATCTTTTGCATTTTTAAACATTGCATCCATATCTTCTAGACGTTCTGCTTGTGCATTTTCTGCTTTACGTTCTACCTCATCTTCTACTATTTTGTGATTTACTTCGTCTTGTTTACGCTTCAGTTCTTCTTGACGCTGACGATTTGCTTTTTCTTTGTGTTCAGCTTCATCTTTTGCATTTTTAAACATTGCATCCATATCTTCTAGACGTTCTGCTTGTGCATTTTCTGCTTTACGTTCTACCTCATCTTCTACTATTTTGCGATTTACTTCGTCTTGACGCTGACGGTTTGCTTTTTCTTTGTATTCAGCTTCATCTTTTGCATTTTTAAACATTGCATCCATATCTTCTAGACGTTCTGCTTGTGCATTTTCTGCTTTACGTTCTACCTCATCTTCTACTATTTTGCGATTTACTTCGTCTTGTTTACGCTTCAGTTCTTCTTGACGCTGACGGTTTGCTTTTTCTTTGTGTTCAGCTTCATCTTTTGCATTTTTAAACACTGCATCCATATCTTCTAGACGTTCTGCTTGTACATTTTCTGCTTTACGTTTTACCTCATCTTCTACTATTTTGCGATTTACTTCGTCTTGTTTACGCTTCAGTTCTTCTTGACGCTGACGATTTGCTTTTTCTTTGTGTTCAGCTTCATCTTTTGCATTTTTAAACATTGCATCCATATCTTCTAGACGTTCTGCTTGTGCATTTTCTGCTTTACGTTCTACCTCATCTTCTACTATTTTGTGATTTACTTCGTCTTGTTTACGCTTCAGTTCTTCTTGACGCTTTGCTGCTGCTTCTTGTTGTTTACGCTCTGCATCTCTTACCTCAGCATTCTCTAAGTTTTTTTTAGCTTGTTTTATCTCTTCTTGAGCATCTTCTAGCTCTTGTTTTTGTTTATTTGCTAACTCTTCTTTTTGTTTTGTTGCCTTTTTATCATAATCATCATCCCACTCATCATCAGAATCTTCGTCAGAACTATCCGCCTTCCTCTGTTTAGCAATTGTATTCTTGAATTTAATACGTTCTAATTTTTGTTCAGCTTTTTTAAGCTGCTCTCGAGCCTCGAATATTTCCTTAGAAATTAGTGGACTAGATTCTGCATTATCGTTTTTATTTTCTTTCTTCTTGTTTAAGTACTCTAAAGTTGTTTCTATTTTTCCTACTGCCTTTTTAGCATTTGTGAGCATTTCATCTACGTAGTCTTTGACAAGTTTTTCTTGTTGCTTTGCGATTCCGATTTTTTGTAATTCTGAAAGTAGTGTGTGATATTTTTGTTGTTTTGCTTTAAATTGTGATGCGTCTGCAGTTGATGTGAATTTTCCAGCTTTATTTTTTTTGCTCTTTAGTGTATTAGTTTCGTCACTTAGTGCATTTAGTGCTATTATTTCTTTCGGTGATAAATAATTCTGCCAATTATCATCCATATTATCTTGAGATTTTTTAGGTATTATTTTAAATGCTTGAACTGAATTTTCTATTAGTTCTTGTCCTTTTTCTTTTGCTAAGGCCAGTTGATCTTCAGCTCCTTTTAAATATCCTTGGCATGCTGTTGCATTTTTTATTGTATTGTCTTTTAGGAGACTGCTCATTTCACTAAATTTTCTTGTTGCAGCGTTAACTGCTTGCTCTAACTCATTCTTTGCTTTTGTTATTCTGTCAACATCGTTATTATTTGCATCCTGTGCATTTTGATTATCCTCTTTCCATCCTTTATTATTCTCATCGTGTGTGTTTGGATTATCATTTTGGTTATTTGGATTATGCATATTCTGTCTAACCCGATCCCACGCATTCAAATCTCTTGGTGTTTCGTGCTTTCTTCTTTCTAGCTCTTTTTGTATTGTTTCTGGATCTGATTTCCTTTGTACAAGTGCCTTCTTTAGTGCATCTACGAAAGGATCACCTTCTGTATTTTTGTTTAATTTTTGATTTCGTTCTTGTCTTCGCTCTCTGTCTATTTTGGTTATAAGAGCTTTTCGTATCCTGGTATTATGAGTCAATACGTCTACGATCAATCCTCGTTGTTCTGGAGTAGTGTTTTCTAAACCTTTTGCTAAAGTTTTACTTACAGTTTCATTACTTTCATTGCCATCAATATATATTATAGCTTTAGTTAAATTCTTTATTAAATCTGTTTCTTTATATTTTTGTAATATTCTAGTTAAATCTTGTTCAGTTATCGTACCATCATCATGGAGAAAAATTTTCTCTAGGATTTCATTATTTAAGTTATTTACTTGCTCTCTTACTTTTTTTGCTGAAAAAGGAACATTTTTTAAGTTTGTGTTGATCTTATTTTCATCGAGTATAAAACCTACTAATTGATTACTTGAAATTGTATCTAATTGCTTAGATAATTCTTTTAGTTTATCTTTTAATATTGCCTTACTGTGTCCGCATAATAAAATTTCAGAATTGTCATTTATAAATTTCAATTGTCCTAATATATCACCCTGTTGACTTAAAATTTTAGGTAGTTCTTTAGGTAATTTTTTTGATATATCTGTTGATACAGTCTTACCGTACGCACCTAGAATTTCAGAATTTTCCTTTATAAATCTTAATTGTCCTAATATATCACCCTGTTGACTTAAAATTTTAGGTAATTCTTCAGGTAGTTTTTTTGATATATTTGTTGATTCGGTCTTACCGTACGACCCCAGAATTTCAGAATTTTCCTTTATAAATTTTAATTGCTCTAATATATTCCCTTGTTGACTTAAAATGTCTTGTTTCCTTTGTGCATCGAGTTGCTCTAATGATAAAAGACGCAATATTGCCTCTTCATGACTTTCCTCAAAGAGCTTATTATCTAAGAAATCTCCTGTTTGTTTGTTTTTATTTGTAAACTGAGCTATATAAGGGTC
This sequence comes from Rickettsia akari str. Hartford, assembly GCF_000018205.1. NCBI lineage: Bacteria > Pseudomonadati > Pseudomonadota > Alphaproteobacteria > Rickettsiales > Rickettsiaceae > Rickettsia > Rickettsia akari. Next base: position 106,170 of record NC_009881.1, read on the forward strand.
ATTTATAAACTCTTGGTATATTTTTTTTGCGTTATCTAAGATTGAATCTTCTCTCTTATTAAACAATGTAATAATGTTGTGCACACTAGTGTCAAGGTTCTGAAGTGTTAATTCTTGGCGTATCAAATATGCTATTACTTTTGGAAATTGTATTATTAGATTTTGTTTCCTATCATGTATATCAATTAATTTAGCGTATCTTTTACCTAGCTCTGTAGTAGGGGGATGCACTTCTGGTATTTTTGTTGATGAGGAAGATTTTTTACTGCTACCAGTGCTTTTTGATGACTCTGGTTGAGTAGTTTGTCCTCCACTACCAGTATTGTTTGATGACGCTGCTTGATATGTCCATCCCGGTGGAGGAAGAGGTGGTGGTGGTGGAGGTGGTGGTGGATTGCCGGCTGCTTCTGAACCGGTGGTAAATAAATTTATTGATATACTAATAATGAAAGAGTATGTCAACAATACTGATTTTAATTTGCCTGTTATACTCATTACTTAACCTCAATGATTATTTTTTGATATATAAACGAGGAGCATTATATAACATTTAATAATATTTATCAAGAAAAACATTATTTTTAATTTAACCTATTGGTTACATTAAAAATAATTGTTGCCATCAATTAGCGGATAAGTTAGGAAGATTAAGAAAAATATACTAAGATAAAACTTGAAAAATTGCCTACAATGTTTTTGTAAGTCCTCAGAGCATATCCGTAAATTAGTTTTAATTAATAATTAAAGGGCTTTTTTTAGTAAAAACTGATAAGATTTTTGCTGGAAATATTGTTCATATTTCAAAAAAATCTCATAATTTGCAGTAAAAAAGAACTGAATTAGCGGTTAAAATTTGTTTACTGATAGGCATCTCAGATGCTGAATGTTTAATAATGGCTGCCGTTCCATGGCTTATTTCCAACTTGTGTTGCAGTATACTCAACCACTAATAAGCTAAAATCCTATAGTGGTTGAGTTACAAATTGACTTTTAACTTAACAAGTCCTTGATGGCTTTGATATTTTCTATGAGTATAATAATTATACTCAAGTAGAACATTTATATTTTTTCTGCTCATAAGCATATTACTACCTATATTATATCCAAGCTTAGGTTGCTTCGGTATAATAATTGTTTCTTGTAATATTTGTCCTTTAAAAGTTGCTTTTGCATTCACTTTTGTATTTTTATGATTGAAGTGACGCTCAATATTACCATACAAACTCGGTGTTAATACTACATTACTTATGGTTGCTATAGGTTTAAACACTATTTTACCGCCAATACTACTTTCAAATAATTGATTTGATTTCTTTTGAATCATCAAATTTTCTATATCTACATTATATTCTTTGTAGTTGCTAGCTCTTGAATAATCATATTTAAAACCGATATTAGGAATAAAATGTAAATCGTATTTTGTATGATATTTATAATTTAACAAGCTTTCAAAACTTAAATTATTGTTTTGATATTTTCCAATTATATTATTAATATTTTTAGATTTATTCTTAACATAATTATGACCGTAAGATGTTATAGCATGTAACGATAAGTCTTTAATGAGTTCTTTTAGACCGTAAATGCTGAAAAGATGACCGTTAACAGCTATTGTTCCTAGTTTTTTATTATATTTAATTTTAGATTCTAAACGGCTATAAGCTATTCCGATCACATCATGACTATTGATAAATTCAACATCAGCTCCGATAGTTATGCCGGTGGTACGACCTTGATATTTTGGAATATTCTTCCAAGTTCCTTGTTTGTTCATGCCGTATAAGCCGCTAATCCATACTCCTCTTGCGATAATTGGTTCTTCATCACCGGCACCTATTGCAGAAACCTTTAATCTATCACTTAAAATATTATAGTGAACAGGTTTGTGAAGAGTTGAAGTTGCCTTAGCTAATATTGCTACTTTCCTACTGGTGTCATCAGATACCTGTTGTCTCTGTGTTGCCTCATCTTGTTCTGCGATTGCTTCAGTTGTGAATGACACATCGATAGCTTCATCCTCGCTTTCTAAAGCTATATCTTTTTGTGATTCTTCTTTGGTTGTATTATTGCTTTCTTTTAATTCTTCATCAGTTTCATATCCTTTATCTTCTTCATCACTAGATCTTAAGTCTATATTATCTGATGATTTATCATTTTTGCTATCGTTAGAACTCAGTAACCTAGGTGATAAAGCGGTTTCTGAATCGAATTCCTCTGACTTTTTATTACTATCTTCAGGTTGTGTATTATCCTTTGTTGAGGATTCGTCATTTGCAGATTCGTTTGCCTGTAGGAATAATCGTAATTGTTTCGGATCTAAACGTCCTACTTTCTTTTCCTGGTTATTATTTTCTGATTGAAGATCAGTACCATATTTTTGTTCTAGTTCAGCAGACTCTGCTAGTAATTGTTCAACACATAGAAACAATTCTTTATCTTTTGCTAACTCTAAAAGTTTGGATTTATAAATATTATGTACTTCTTGTCCTATTTCAGTTCTAGGACCTATAAAATCAGAGTTAGCAGTATTAAATGCCTCTTTTACTGTTTCTTCTGGATATTTTGCTAATTGCTGTGTATAAATATTATGTACTTCTTGTCCTATTTCAGTTCTAGGACCTATAAAATCAGAATCAGCTGAAGTAAACGCCTCCGTTAATTTTTTACTAAGTATAATATCATCTTCAACATATTTAATAAATTCTTTATCTTTTGTTAATGCCAACAGTTTAGAAGTATAAATATTATGTATTTCTTGTCCTATTTCAGTTCTAGGACCTATAAAGCTAGAGTGCATAGTGTCGATTGCTTCTTGGATTTTTGCAAAATACGTATTATTTTGATGAACTTTAGATAAATTTTTTGAATGCTCAAATGCTACTGATTCCACTATAGCTTTTTGAAACAAATCGGCATCAGAGTATTTTGCTTTATGTCCTGCTGATTTTTGTCCTGATAAAGCAAATTCTTTATATCTTACAGCTATATCTGAGCTAAAGTTATAAATTTTTGGAGTTGTTTTAAAAGTAGATGTAGATGTCTTTACATTTAATCTAGCAATTCTACTGATCCAATCTTTAGTAATCCCTAAAGTTGTTAGATAAGCTAATTCCGCATCTTTTAAACCGGAGGGTGGCGGTGGCGGTGGCGGTGGCATGTTTCCGGTATTGATGTGTTTTTTAGCTTTTACTTGTGAGTACTCTTTAAGAGCGTTTAATATTATAGTCATATTTAATTTACTAGCAAGAACTCTTAGCTGTTCATCGCTCATACATGTAAATGAAGGCAAAACTAATCTTAATTGATCTAAATTATTATTACCTTCTAGTTTGATAGTATTAGCTTTTAAAAACTCTTTTAATAATTCAGGTTCTTTTTCCTTGACTATCGCAATAAACTCATTGTGAGGTAAATTTGCTTTAATTAATTCTTCAAGTTTTATTGTGCTTAAAATAGCTTTTCTTAAATCATCAAGTTTAGCCTGTGCTTGATCAGTGTCAATTGTTTTTCTTAAGTTGGTATCTTCTGTTATTAAAAAAGTAGCTTGTTGTGCTGTAGTTAATGTTTTAGGGTTGTTAATTAACTCTTCAACTTTATTGCCAAATATATCTTGATCTAAGTTTTTTGCGTTAGCATATGCAAACTCTAATTGTTCAAATAGAGTTGTTTTGCTCTCGAATTCTCTCATCAATTTTAATTGATTTAATTCATGTTTAATAGGCTTCTTTAATTCTTCAGATATTTTGCATGACGATAATAAAATACGTTTTACAGCATCATCAGTGTCTTCATTGAAAAGATTTTTAATTATGTCTTCGCTTGTTGTTGCTTTCTTACCATTTACGGTTATATATTGTATATACGGGTCTTGAACAAGTTTGTTAAAAACATCTTTAGCTTTTGCTTCGATTTCAGGGGTTGAAATGCTAAATACATTTACAAGAGTTTTTTCATCAGCTCCTTGGTTGGCGTATGATGTGGTTAATATTTGACGTATAACATTTGTAAGATCAGCTTGTCTTTTTATAAGCTGATCCTGTAAATCATAAGCTTTTTTACCTCCTGTCTCAGTTCTATATTCTACATATAATTTTGCATAAGCTGTCTCTGGCTCACTTCTTTCTGTGCTGGTTGCACTAGAAGCTGTAGGTTGGGGTAACACTTTTGGTTGAACAGTAGTATTAAGAATAAACTGAGTATATAATGAGTGTATGTGAGAATATTCTGCTTGTAACTTATTTAAATCCAAATTGTTCGAGTTGCTAATAAAGCCTTGAGAATTTAAGTGAGGAGGTGGTGGCATACTCCCATTTAGTGGTAGAGGCGGCGGATTTGGAATACCACCACTTAGTGGTAGAGGCGGCGGATTTGGAATACCACCACTTAGTGGTAGAGGCGGCGGATTTGGAATACCACCACTCAGTGGTAGAGGTGGTGGATTCGGCATACCACTTTGTGTTTGTGCTAAATTATTTGCATTATTACCTACTGCTAATCCTAAAATTTTATTGGTTTCATTGCTTAGTGTATTATTATCAGATAATATTACTTTAATTGCTGAATTTAATGCTTGTTTATTTACTTCTTTGGCTAGTTTAATCATATTGTCTTTAGTTAAACTATCTATTATTAGTCCTTGATTTTTTAGTTCTATATTTATTTCTGCTACTATTTTTGGCGTTAAAATATACTCGCTTTTTACAATATGTGATTGCATTTTATTTTTTAACTCTAATTGCAGAGCTAAAAATTTTTCTACTAGACTCCTATCTTTACTTGCTGCTAGTTTGATAAGATCTAATCGTGCCTTTTCTTCAAATTGACTATTAGATATATTTCGCGTTGCATAGTCTTGAATTCTTTCAGCAAATTTAGTTTTTTCTTCAGAAGAACTATTTTCTAATAATGCTTTTAGAATAGGTCTATTTTTAACGTCAATATTGGTCTTGAAATCTAATTGTCCCATATCGTCGCTAAATAATACCCTTTGAATAGTATCATCATTAAAATCACTTAATATACTAGTTACTGCTTCTTTTTTATAACTACTATCTACTGTAAGATTTAATGCTGCTATAGGATCTGTTTTAATAAGATTTTTAAATTCTTCAATATTTTCTTCTTGTTGTATTATTCTATTTATATTGTGTTGAGGCTGCGTTAAATTACCATTATTTTCTTTATTATTAAAGTGAGCTTTAAAAGTACTTATAGGATCAAAATAATATGATTGTTTCTCTTTTCTACCCGTGGTAACTACCGAAGATGTTTCTGTAGTGTTTATACCTTGATTTGACATATACCAATTATCACTTTTGGTCTCAATCTTTTTTGTTGAGCCTACGGTAGACGGTTTAGTAGTATTATTGTTATTTAACAGCTGGTTTGCATTTATTCCATCTGTGATTTGCTGTATATAAGAATTCGCTTTTATTTTCCCTATCCTAAATTCTTGCTTTAATTCTTCAACTGCAGGGATAATATTATTATCTATATAATATGCTTTTTTATTAAGCATTTTCTGAGTTGCTATTGATGCAATATAGTTTGTTGCCTCACCTTTATCACAACCAAATTTCTGCTCTAGCTCTTTTTCTGTAGGAATACTATTAGCAGCTATATATTGCGGCTTTTCTTTGTCCATAACTTTAAGTCTTATTGACTTAATATAGGCATCTCTATTATCATCACGAGATATACCAAACCTATTTTTTAACTCTTTTTCTGTAGGAATATGTCTATCCGCTATATATTGTTCCTTTGCGTTTTCCATAATTTCAGTTCTTATTGATAAAACAAAAGATTCTGCATCATCTTTATCCATGTTAAGAGCAGTCTTTACTTCTTTTATTTCAGGGATAATATGATTATTAACATAATGTCTGTATTTAATATCTCTTTTTATTGAGCTAATATATAGATCGATTAACGCTTTTTTGTCTTTTTCTGCACGACGTACATTTTGATCTTTTTCTACATTATCGTATATTTTGCTAGGGTCATAACTTATTCCAAGAATTGTTGCTGCTTCCATATATGTAGGAACTATGCCTTGCTTAATATATTCTTGTTTTTTTGTATCAAAATCCTGTTGTTTTATTCTTTGGATGTATAATAAAATTTCAGCTCTTGCTTGTCTTGCTTTATGTCTAGTATTATCTAAAAAGCTTGATAAATCTGTTTCCTTATACTGTATTCCTAGATCATCTTGTGCTTGAGTAAAACTAGGAATTAAGTTTGCTTCTTGCCATTTTTTTATTTTTTCATTTGGAGTAAAATCCTTCCAAATATTTTGTTGCTGTTTTGCATTGTGCTTTTGCCATGTCGGGGTTTTACTAACTAAATCCTTAAAGCTTGCCGCTCTAGTACTTGTACTCAAAAAGCTACTAGTAAATAAACAGGTTGACATGAAAAAAGTTAAAACATATTTTTTTGAGTAGGAATTTTGTAATTTCATTCAAACCTCGATCAGCTATTATCTTTTTTTAATATAAACTAAAGAGTGATATAATATTTATTAACTTATGTAAATTATTAATTATTAGTTTTGTTTAACTAATAGATTTTTAAACTAAAATGTGTTTAATACATCACATACTAATTGCATCTCAATTTTTGGTAAATAAAATATGCAAATTCAATTGCACTTGTATAACACTCTTAGCCGTACTAAAGAGGTTTTTAATCCTCAAGATCAAGCTAACATAAAAATGTATGTGTGTGGACCGACTGTTTATGATAATCCTCATATAGGCAATAGTAGATCGGTAGTAGTATATGATTTACTTTATCGTATAGTTATAAAAATATTCGGCAGTAGAGCAGTAAAATATGTACGCAATATTACCGATGTTGACGATAAAATTATTGATAGAGCTGAACTACTTGGCATTACTATTAATGAGTTGACTGATAAAGTTACACAAGAGTTTCATACAAATATGGCATATTTAGGTTGCATGCTACCGAATATTGAGCCGAAAGCTACAGAGCATATTGATGTAATGATCGAAATAATAGAGCGCTTAATAGCAAAAGATCATGCATATATTACAGATAATCATGTTTATTTTGATGTTTTATCAGCTCCAAATTATACGGAATTATCTAACCGAAATTTAGAAGAAATGTTTGAGGGAGTGCGTATAGAAAAGAGCAAAACCAAAAATCATCCACAGGATTTTGTATTATGGAAACCGGCAAAGCCAAATGAATCCACAAATATGAATTTTGAAAGTCCTTGGGGATTTGGTCGCCCTGGATGGCACATTGAATGTTCAGCCATGAGCTATAAATATTTAGGTGAGAATTTTGATATTCACGGTGGCGGAGCAGATTTAGTCTTTCCGCATCATACTAATGAAATTGCACAAAGTAGATGTGCTTTTCCGGATTCTACCTATGCTAAATATTGGGTACATAATGGCTTTCTAACGGTGAATGGTGAGAAAATGAGTAAATCTCTCGGTAATTTTATTACAGTAAGGGATTTAATGGATAAGGACATTTCAGGAGAGGTAGTAAGATTATTCTTATTAAGTAGCCATTATAGGCGTCCACTTGATTATAATGATAAAGCTATAGAAGATGCTAAGAAGACTTTAGATTATTGGTATAGAGCCATAGAAAATATTAATGTACAAAAAATAGATTTACCTCACAATTTCATGCAAAGCTTACTTGATGACATGAATACGCCGCTTGCCGTTAAAATAATTAATGACTATGCTAAAGGTGTTTTTATTGCTAAAACTGAAAAAGAAAGACAGCTTAATGCCTCTGTTATTATTACTTGTGCTAATTTTATTGGTTTAATGAATCAGACTCCCCATGAGTGGTTTAATAGCGGTGTAGATTCACTCTATATAAATGAGCTTGTAAATAAGCGTTTGGAAGCAAAAAAACAAAAAAATTGGTTATTAGCCGATCAAATTCGTAACCAGTTATTAGAGGGAAAAATAATTCTAGAAGATAAATCTGATGGTACCACTATTTGGCGAAAAGAATAAAAGCTTGTAAATTATGCAATATACTTATATAGTTTGCAGGCCTATTGTAGAACGTCATTGCGAGGAAATTGTGTAAAATAATTGACGCAGCAATCTCAGGATATTGGATGAGATTGCCGTGCAGTCTACTGCTGCTCACAATGACGATTAAGCAAAAAATTCGCACGTAAGATATATGTTAGTTCATGTATAGAGCTGTCATGCTAGTTCCTTGATCACGGCATCTAGTAAATATATGGTAATAGGTTGTTTTTGGATCCTGTTGTCAAGCCACGGGATGAAAAATATACACAATATCTTACGGAGGTATAAACTAACAATCAGGAGAATTTAAAAATGTCAAACATATCATCTGTTAACATTAAAGAATTATTGGATGCAGGAGTGCATTTCGGTCATAAGACCTCACGTTGGAATCCTAAAATGGCATCTTATATATATGGTGAACGTGATGATGTTCATATAATCGATTTAAGACAAAGCGCCGCTTTAATGAGTGTTGCTTTGAATGCAATATATGAAACCGTAAAAAAAGACGGTAAAGTATTATTTGTAAGTACTAAAATACAGGCTAGTGATATTATAGCGGAATACGCCGAAAAATGCGGACAATATTACGTAAATCATAGATGGCTTGGCGGTATGCTAACTAACTGGAAAACTATTGCGGGTTCAATAGAGAAACTAAATAAGTTAGAAAAAACCTTAGAAAATGCAGAAGCACTTATAGGTTATACTAAGAAAGAGATACTCGATATGAGCCGTAAGAAAGAGAAGTTACTTCTATCTCTTGCTGGTATTAGAAATCTTAATTCTAAACCTGATCTTCTAGTAGTGATTGATACTAATAAAGAGCATATCGCAATTAATGAAGCAGTAAAGCTGAATGTGCCTATAGTTGCAGTAGTAGATACTAATTCTAATCCTGATAATGTAGATTATCCGATTCCGGGTAATGACGATTCTATAAGGTCAATAAGACTTTATTGCCGTTTATTTGCAGATGCAGCATTACAAGGACTTGAAGAATCAATGAAAGCTTCAGGGGTTGATATGGGCGCTATGCATGAGCATACAGATAATGCGTTAATTTCTAAAAATGTTTCTAAATTAAAACAAGCTAAAAAATTCTCTAAAACAAAAAATATTGATGAAGAGACAAATACAGAATTTGAGCAAGCATTAAATGATACCGATGAAAATAAAAATGCTGATAATGCATAAATGTTGTTGTATGGATTGAAGAACCTACTCGATGTCATCCCTGCGTAGGCTGGAATCCAGAAAAATAGTGTTAATATTAATATAGACGCTATATAATTTTATAGAATAAAAGATAGAAATTTTTATCTGTTTTACTGGATTCCCGCTTTCGCGGGAATGACATAAAGAGCGATTTCCATAGTTCAGACGATTAGGTATATACAAACCACAAGCCAAATATAATAATTAAGGAGAAAGTAAGGTATGAGTGAAATAAATATAAGTGCTGCAGCGGTTAAAGAATTAAGAGAAAAAACAGGTGCAGGTATGATGGACTGCAAAAAAGCATTAATAGAAACCAGCGGTAATTTTGAAGAAGCTATAGATTTTTTGCGTAAGAAAGGCTTAGCTGTAGCAGCAAAAAAAGCCGGACGTATTGCTGCTGAAGGTTTAACGGCTGTAAAAGTTGATGGGCTTACCGGAGTGGTGGTTGAAGTCAATTCCGAAACGGATTTTGTTGCTAGAAATGCGCGATTTCAGGATTTAGCTAAGGATATTGCAAACCTTGCAGTAATTGCAAAAAATATAGACACGCTAAAAACATCTAAAATGCAAAGCGGTAAATCAGTTGAAGAAGAGATTATAGCAAATATCGCGACAATAGGTGAAAATTTAGCATTACGTCGTATGGATATATTAGAGATATCCGAAGGAGCAATCGGTTCGTACGTACATAATGAAGTTGTACCGAATCTAGGCAAAATTTCCGTATTAGTAGGTCTTGTGTCTAATGCAAAAGATAAAGCAAAGCTAGAAGCTTTAGCTAAACAAATTGCTGTTCATGTAGCAGGAAATAACCCACAAAGTATAGATGATTCAAGCTTGGATCAAGCACTCGTAGAGCGTGAGAGAAAAGTATTTTTTGAGAAATCTAAAGAAGAAGGAAAGCCTGATAATATTATAGAAAAAATGGTAGAGGGTAGAATACGTAAATTCTTCTCTGAAGTTGTATTGCTTCAGCAAAATTTTTTATTTGATCCTAAACTTACTGTTGCGGAAGTAATTAAAAATGCTGAACAAGAACTCGGTGCAGAAATTAAAATCGCCAAATTTATTAGATACGAACTTGGTGAAGGTATAGAACACGAAGAAAAAAACTTTGTCGATGAAGTAGCTGCTATTACGCGAAGTTAAGTGGTTTGTTTCATAGATTCAATGTCATTCCCACTTGGATACCAAGTCATCATTGCGAGCATGCGTTGTTGTGCAGACACAATTCCATCCTATCATCCCGCGAAGATAAAAGCTGGAATCCAGTAATTAGGAAGTACAAATATAACAAGTTTTAAAATTAAAAGCTTGCTTTACCTCGCTTTTGTCTAGATTCCGGCTTTCGCGGGAATGACATCGAGTAGGTTTGCAAGCCATGCAATAAAGCTTATAGTTGCCCATAATGATGATTTTTGGTTCATACAACAAATCTCTACTGTGGTGTGGATAACATCTAGTACTTTTTGAATTCACTCAGTGTCTCGTTAATCTCCTAAAAGTTCTATAGTAAATTCGCGTTCTAGGTGCTGTATGTTTACACCACCTGCATTTTGTTGTACTAGTTTATTTCAATACTTATAGTATCCGCTACTTACTGGTATGGAATATAATTTACCATTATAAACAGTTAATGCTGGATACCGTTGGTTCTCAAAAATTATAGGAGTATTGGGTAACGATGATAGCCATTTTAATTTTCCGTCTCTATCATAACTTATCTTTAAGATGAGCAGAATCAAAATTTTCCCCATCTGAATCTTTTAAAACTAGCGAAAGATCAAAAGTTTCTCCTGTGTCTTGTGTAGTGTCATGTAGCATAATTCTTCTGAATGCTGTATAAACTTAAATACAAGCTTATTATTGAAGACTGCTGCCAAATGCGATACCGTATTTATAACCCATCTTCATGTTTAAATTTCATTGTAATAATCTTACGCTCAGTAGGTTCAGAAAATATAAATTTTTCTTTGCCGTCTTTAGTGAACTCGCTGTCCTAGTACTGCTACTTTATCCGTAGTTAACTTATAATCAGTCAAAAGAATTTTAGCACCGGTTTTTTCATCTTCTAAAATTTGTTTTCTTCATTTTTAAACTTTTTATATTTTAGAACTATGAGAAACTTGCTCAGCAAAATCTAAAGATTCAGTGGTACTAGTAAGTACTGTGAGGAGTAGGATTCCTTGCTATATAGGTTGTTTTACTTTCAGGATTGGTACCTAAAACTTCTATTTTCCTGTATTTATCTTATAAGCATTTACCAAAATTTTACTGTCGGCAGTTGTAACTTTTAGCACCACTTCCACTGCTTTATAGAATACATAAGCGGTAATTATTATTACGGCTCCTAAAAATTCGCCCTCTCCACTATCAGATGAATTTTTGTATTTTTGTCTTCTTTCTCTTGCCTCGATTTGATCTGTTGCCTGTTTATTTACAATTTGACGTATAGTATCCGGATCTTGCATAATTATATCCTTCATGATTAAATAGCTATTTAATCATATAACAATCAAAAGTTAAATTTTATTTTTGAAAATTCTACTTTTATTAACTAACCTTAGCTATGGCAGAAACTTCGTAATGACCTTTAAATATTCATCTAGGACTTTTTGGTTATTCTCAACAAATTTAAAAGCTTTTTCACGATAAGCTTTAAGTTCTAGAGAATTATTAGGGTTAAGGAGATATGTTAGTTTGGTGAGTAAATCTTCACCATTTTTGATTTGGATAGCTGCTTCATTTTGCAGTACGCCTTTAGCGATATCGGTGTTTTTACTCATATCGGGACCGAATATAATACAATTAGAGAAATATGCCGCTTCTAAAATATTATGTCCGCCTTGTTTAAAAGAACCGCCGATAAAAGAAATTGTAGCTACGGAAAAAAATAATCCCATTTCGCCGAATCTATCAACTATATAAATATCATTGCTTAAAACAGGTAAATCATTTTGTGACTTAGCGGTGGCGGATAAATTATGTGATTTACAATTATCGATAATGGATTTAACTCGCTCGGGATGTCTTGGAATTAGGATAATATAGCAATCTAAACACTGCTCTTGTAGGTTTTTGATTATTGGTAAAATCACCTCTTCATCTTCATGGTGAGTGCTAGCAAATACCAACACTTGTCTATTGTCTAAATGTGAGATTAATTTTGATAACTCTTCTTGATTCACTGGAAGTTTTTCATTGGCAAATTTAATATTGCCTAAATTAATTGCATCTGATACGCCAAGTTCATTGAATTTTTGTAAGTCACGCTCGCTTTGCACAATAATTTTACTAAAATGTTTGATGATAAGCTGAAAGAAGCTTTTTCTTTTTAGCCAAGCTTTAAATGATTTATCGGAAATACGTGCATTAACTAACAGCAATTTAAACTGCCTTGCTCCTTCATTAATAGTACACGGCCATAATTCCGATTCTATAAAAATACCTAAATTAGGTTGCCAATTTTTTAAAAATTTTCGAGTAAAAATAATATTATCTATCGGTAAAAATTGGTGAACTGCTATTTTAGGTAATTTGGCAGTTAATATTTTAGCGGAGCTGTTAGTCCAAGAAGTTACTAAAAAACGAATTTTAGGATAGCGTTTACTTATATTATATATTAATGTTAAAGCTGCCATAGACTCACCGACGCTAGCTGCATGGATCCATATTAAGAAGGAGTTGTCTTGTCGATACTTACCTATAGCAAAACGTTCTTGGATGCGTCTTATATCTTCTTTACCTATTAATAAGCGTATAATAATTATGATAAAATAAACAGGCAATAATATAAAGCTTAAAGCATAATATAATAACATCATTTCTTTAAGCTCTCTGTTAAGCTTGTTAGTTGTTGTTCAAGGCTTATATGGTTTTGTATTTTATCATTTGTGAGTTCTAAAGGTGAGCCAACTATGATTTTAATGATACCAAACGGTAGGGGTATTATTAATTTATCCCAACTTTTTAACCTGAAACATCTAGAAGTGGAACTGACTATAGGCATAAGTTTTTTGTTATATCTATAAGCAATTTCGGTAATGCCGCTATTTACTTTATATATCGGTCCTTTAGGACCGTCCGGTGTGACTATTATATTTGCACCTTGAGATAACTTACTTATAATATTACGTAAAGCTCCAATTGGATTTCTATTAGTAGAACCTACTATCACTCTGCAACCGAATTTTTCTACTAAATTGTTTAAAATTGCACCGTCTAAATGCGGTGATATTAATGCATAGATATTTCTATGTCCTATAAACATAGCCGGACTTAAGGCAAGCATATTATGCCAAAATGCAAAGATTACCCCTTGTTCGTTGAGGAATTTTTCCTTATTGCCGTTATCGTAAAAAATAAATTTTTGTTTTGATGTAAAATAAACAAAAAGCAAATACCAATATAGTATAATAGTAATTATACTAAGTACGTATTTATTATTTTTTAAAAATTTTTTAAAAACTTTCCGCATGATGTGTTTTGCAGATGTCATACCGCGGCTTGAATGCGGTATCCATATAAAGATTTACATTGTTAATATTATTTTTTTTAGATACCGCGGTCAAGCTGCGGTATGACAAGCTTAGTACTATAAAGCATTACAAGCTCTCTCAATTCTCATACAAGCTTCTTCTATCTCTTCCATAGAAGTAGAATAAGAGATTCTAAAATAACCCTCTAATCCGAAAGCGATACCGGGTACCACTGCAACTTTTGCTTCTTCAAGTAAATATTCGGCAAAATCATTACTATTGCTAATTATTTTTCCTGACCTAGTTTTATGCCCCAATATTTTATCGCATTTAACAAATAAGTAAAACGCACCTTCCGGCTTATAGCACTCAAAATATTTTACTCTTTTCAAAATTGATAAAGCAAAATCACGCTTTTTTTGAAAATTTAAGGCATTAGGCTTTATATAATCTTGAGGACCGTTTAATGCTTCAATAGCAGCCATTTGACTTATTGAACAAGGGTTTGAAGTACTTTGAGACTGAATAATAGTCATTGCTTTAATTAAAGTTTTAGAGCCCACGCCGTAGCCTATACGCCAACCTGTCATAGAATAAGCTTTAGATACTCCGTTTACGGTAAATATTCTCTCTTTTAAATCAGGTGCTATTTGGGCTAATGTATAAAATTTAAAATCATCAAAAATAATATGTTCATAAATATCATCGGACATTACGTTCACATGAGGATATTTTCTTAAAACTTTAGCAATATTTTCTAGCTCTTCAAAGTTATAGCTTGCACCTGTTGGATTACTAGGTGAGTTAATAATAAGCCATTTAGTTTTATCCGTAATTGAACGTTCTAAAGCTTCTGCACTTAATTTAAAGTTATGTTCAATTCCGCAATTTACAAAAACAGGTGTACCTGTGCTAAGTGCAACTATATCAGGATATGAAACCCAATAGGGTGCTGGAATAATTACCTCATGCCCTTTATCTAAGGATGCCATAAATAAATTATATATAACTTGTTTACCGCCGGTACTTACTATTATTTCATCAAGTTCGTAATCTATACTATTTTCACGTTTGAATTTGTCTTTTATTGCTTGCTTTAAAAGAGGCATACCCTCAACGTTAGTATATTTAGTAAAGCCGTCTTGAATCGCTTTAATCGCCGCTTCCTTAATATTGTCAGGTGTATCAAAATCAGGCTCACCTGCACCAAGTGCAATAATATCAATTCCCGATTTTTTAAGTTCAAGGGTTTTCTTTACAACTGCAAGGGTTGGTGACGGCTTTATAGAATTTAGCCTTGTAGAAATAATTGACATAATTTTGAGTCCGTATTAATGAGGTAGTTTGATGTCATTCCTGCGACAGCAGGAATCCAGAGTAAAGCGAGTTAAAGTACTGGATGCCCGCTTCCTCGGGAATGACATTAATAACAAGCGATAATACAGCAATTTTAATCGCAATAAAATTATTTTATTTAAAAATTTATCAAGATATGCTTTATTATACTCAGTAATATTAATTTAGTAATTAAACTATGCTCGGTAAAATAAAAGAAAAAATCAAACCCTATTGCTTAACTATAATAAATATACCGAATTTTATTAAGAATAAAATTTTAGAATTTAGAAATTATATAAGTGATTGTAAATATAAATTTTCTCATTTAGCCGAAACTAATTATCAGCTTGGACTTGATCATTTATATAGAGGTAATTTAAATGATGCATTGCTTAGGTTTAAACTAGTCGATAAATTTTTTAATCCTAATGATTCTAAAGTATATTATCAACTCGGATTGGTTTATTTTTTAAAAAATAATTACAGACAAGCTATAGAATATTTAGAACAATCTAATGAACAATATAAAGCTATATTTATAAATTTTTTGAAAAATTATAACGATATTACTGAAATACCTCAAGAAATTTGGAAAAAATATCATGATTTAACTGCACAATATTATCCTACTATTTTTAATAACGATAAAAATATCCATCTCCCGTATAGGTTTGTTAATGATACACTCAAGCAGATATCTGATTTACCGGATAATTATTCTATTTTAGAACTTGGAAGTAATATAGGGCTGGTAGGTTATGAAATACAAAAACATTTTCCAGAAAGTTTTACTTTAACCGGTGTAGAAATTTCTACTTTAATGAATGATTTACAAGAAACATATTACCCGAACACTAAAATTTACGATCAAATATATAATATTGCTATCGATGAATTTTTAAAACAAAACTCTAATAAATTTGATATTATTTTTAGTTTTTGCGGATTATCGTTTACTAACAATTTAATAGAATATTTTAATTTAATATACTCATCTCTTAGTGAACAAGGGTATTTTGCCCTGTGTTTACCGAACGCAGTGAAGACGCAATTCTCAGTAAAACGCAAAGAATTTATTTTTAACTTGAATGAAATAAATAATTTTTTACAAAAAAATAATTTTACTATATTCACTTCGGAAGAAATAATACTAGCGGAAAACAATAAATATAGTATTATTGTTTGTAAGAAAATAACATAAATCAATGAGAATTTTAATTATACTATTTATTATACTATGCTCATTATTCGTAAGAGCTGATTTTGAATATGTTGATAATGAAATATATAACTATAATGGTGGAAGAAATGAAAACGGTTGCTTGGACGTTTATGATCCATACGAAAAATTTAACCGTAAAGTGTTTGCATTTAATTCTGTAGTAGATCATATAATATTGCGTCCTTTAGCTATAGGTTATAAGAATATAACGAATGATTACGTAAAAGCACGCGTTAATAGTTTCGTCAGTAATGTCGATACACCGCTTACGGCAGTAAATTACGGGCTTCAGTTAAATTACGATAAAACTATGAAAAGCGTTTGGCGGTTTCTCATTAATACGACGCTTGGCATAGGCGGTTTATTTGATGTTGCAGGTAAAGTAGGTTTGTCGTCTGAACGTCAAACTTTCGGTAGTACCCTTGCATATTATGGAGTTGCCCCAGGTCCTTATTTAGTATTGCCGATAATCGGTAGTACTAACGCAAGAGATATGACAGATTCGGTAGTTACTAATTATGCTCTTAACCCATTAATGTACTATACTCATCATGATTTTGACTTAGGCGTACTAGCAGTTAGTAAAATAAACGATCGATATGTGGTATTACCGTTTAGTGATTATGTGATGAAGAATTCTACCGATCCTTATGTGGCTATTAGATCAGCATTACATCGTGTTCGTGAAGCATCGGTTCAATATCCTGAAAATTTTAAATGTCCTAAACCCAAGAATTAATTAAATTAACGAGGATTATATGCAAAAAATTATTACAGGTTTATGTTTATTAGTTATGACATTTTCCGCTTATTCTAGCGAGAAAGTGCCTGCTGGTTTGAATGATTACGTGATTAATTTAGTAAATGAAGCTTCTAATATATTAAACGATAGTAAGCTATCTGAGCGAGTAAAAATTGCTAAAGCACGTGAGTTAATGTCTCAGAACCTAGATTTTGATTGGATGGCTAAATATACATTAGGTAGAAACGGGATAAAAACTTTATCAGGTGAGCAGGTTCAGGAATTCATCAAAGTTTACTCTAAATATGTTACTAAATCTTATACTGATTTAATAAAAGATTATAAAGGTGAACGGCCTAAAATAGTAGGAGTTCGTCCTTTAAGCTCGACCGATTTTATGGTTGCTATGAATATCATTAGTAATAAAGAGCAAGACCCTATTAAAGTAGAATATCTTGTACGTGAAATGAAAGGGAACGGAAAAGATGTTTTTAAAGTTTCTGATATAATTACGGAAGGTGTAAGTCTTATTGGGGCTCAACAAGACGAGTTTACTGATACTTTAAAAAATCAAGGATTTGAGTCACTAATACAAAAATTAGAAAGTCGTTCTTAAATGTATCATTTTGTATGATTCGATGTCATCAACGCGAAAGCGGGAATCCAGTCTTCTATTGTATCATACCGTGGATTGACGACGGTATCTAGGAAATAATAACAATACTAATAATATTATTATTTTTAACTTGATTCCCGCTTTTGCAGGAATGACATCGAGATCTATGGGTTAAGCCACGGGACTCAAGCACTTTAAAACATTATCTCCATGAAGATCTTAGCATGCAGTAGTAATAAGTTACTTGTATCTCGTTTAGCTATAGCATGAAATACTAAACAACTCTCGGCTATAAGCTGAGATGTTATAAATAGAAGTGTAATCGATTAGAAATAGGTCATCATTAATAGTTGCACCTTCTTGCTCATCAATATACTGCTGTATCATTTCATCAGTAATATTACCCAAATTAACTGCCATATAACCTCTAGCCCAAAAATGATTGCCCCAATACTGCTTTCTCAAATAAGCAAATTCTTGCAATAATATTCTTGAGCTACTGCATTTTCAATACTGCACAAGTTTGCTAGGTGTTATTTGCGGTCTATACTAGATAAACATATGAACATGATCACAAGCTACTTTGCCTGAAATTATCTGTACTTCATGTTCCATACAAATACTCCTAAATAAATCTCTAGATCTCTCTTCGCTACCTTTCACATTAATACACTCTTGCTATACTTTGGTACCCACATATTGTGTACTTTTAAATCATACTGGATATGGCTATTTTTTTCTATAACTTCTCATATCTCTTTATAAATTCGTCGCCAAGGCAACTTCATTATATCTTACATTCGACTAAAGGCGATTGATTGTTCATCCCAAATCGGCATATTAACAAAAGCAATAAAAGAAAGAAATACAATAGAAGCCAAAAAATTAATTGAAAAGATAAAAAAATACTGAGTTATTCAACAAGGCTAATGCTTCTCATAATACTCTTCTACATTTTGCTATTGAACAATGTTTAGAAGAAGTTAGTGAGATACTCATTTCAAAAATGTCTAATGACGCTATCAATATTATTGAAAAATATATTTTATCCGGTGAGCAAAAAGGCAAAACGTATTTAACATTACTTGCCTCTAAAGATTTTGGAAAAGCTTGCGAAATGCTTATTCCTAGAACGTCCGATGATAATATTTATGTTTATTGATAGGTATTCTGAAAATACATTAATTACAGCAGCTAAAAAAGGCATGAAAACAGTTTGTAAAATGCTTATTTCTAGAATGCCTCTTGAGCTTATTAATCACATTAACAATGACGGAGATACGGCTTCCAAGCATATCAAGCAAAGATACAGAAAATTCTAAAGAAATATTTGATTTATTGCAAAAAAACAAGAAGAGTTTTTAAAAATAATAACCATAAAAAAACAAAATATTGAAAACTCCCTAAAAGACGTAGAAAGTGCTTTCAATACTAATAAGAAGATATTGGATGTTTTATTTGAGAAGATACAAAAGCTAGGAGACGGATAAAGCTGCTTTACTAACAATCGATAAACAAATAGGAGATATTACAAATAATAATATCATTATTAAAAATTAATTGATTTAGATATAATAAAGTGCCAAGAATAATTGAACGAAGTAAGCCAAGAGATGCTTTTAAAAGTTATTTATCAATTATAAGTACAATTTTCGATATGGTAATGTGAATAAATTTCTGATTAATTTGTACTAAGAATATGATGTGTAAGGTTTTTTATCTAAAATAAGTTCTATTTTTAATTCCTTATTTATACCATTCGGATAAATTTCACGTAATAAATTTTTGTCTTTAATAATAAAATCTAGATACGGCTCAATGATAGCCATTTTTTATTTTGGTGTTTTAGTGTTCATAATCGCTTCGTTCTGCTGATTAAACTTAAATAATTCAAGTTTGATCAACAAGAAATTGGTGATCAGGGAGTTAGAAACATCGTCAACAAGAACAGCTGAGCAGTGTTTAGGCTTAAAGTTATACTCTAAGCCCTGAATATGACTACTACCTCCCAGACCGTAAAATATCGAGGAATAAACCAATTTAACAGTGGTTTTACCACCTGTTGATGGAGGTTTCTACACCCCAGAACAACCTTAGCTGTTCCAAGATGATTCTAAGCAAAACTTTAAACAAGTCAATATGATTAAAGCGAATAGTGGGTTATCAACTCGCATTGTTATAATACAAGGCTATCATTAGAATCGTTTACTGCTAGTCCTGCAAGCATTATATTCTCCATTCTCGTCACATAGTCACAAGTTGTAGAATAACATGAATTTATTAATGCTTCTTTTTGTTCAGCTGTGATATCAAAACTTAAAGCTGATATATTATGATCATCAATAAAAACTGTGCTATCATGACTCTGAAAACAACTTATCAAGTCAGAGCTTGTGAGAACTTCAGCTAATTCATATAGTTGATCCAAAGCAGTAGTAGTATCAAAAACGGTTTAGGTTCTGTGGCATTCTGATAAGCTTCTAATATTTCCTTATTGATTGGTTTAAACCCAAGAGTTTTATAATTTTTATTACCTGTTTGAGGAAGGCTTCGTACCGCAGCTTTATCATCAAACACCTAAACCTGGTAATTATTCGTAACTCCACCATCCACATATGTTGACACTACTCCTTGAACAGTTTTTTGTACGGGCTGAAAATCTATAGGAAAAGCACTATAAGCATGTACGATAACTTGATATAAACAAGAAATATTACTTACCGAATTATGGATAAATCTTTATCCATAATTCGTGTCAATTTAGAGTCAATAACATTCAATTTCAGTTAATGTTACACTTTCAGTACCTGATAATTTATAACAATCATCACTAGTAGAGTTAGGAATTTGTAAGTCAAATAATAGTGCTTTTTCTTCTTTATACGGATCCACTAAGTAAGAAGTTGTAATATCTGCCACTATTGGCGATACATAGGTTGTTGTTTCAATAAGCTTATTAATAGCATTTTGTCCGTCTTTTAATATTTCATCAACTAGTTTTTTATCTTTATAAAAAGTATTTACAGCACTTATTAAGGTTGTTGATATCTCATATATAATAACACCATTTTGAATTATACTGGTTATATTAGAGTCTAATTTTGCTGTTTTAGAAAAAATGTAAGAAATAAAAGTAGGATATTTATTAAATACATTAGGTAGTGCTAAAAAATGATTTATGGCTGAATAGGCAGAATTGGCTGCTTCTGAAATACAATGAAATGCTTTGTATATGTTTTCACGATTATTATTGCTCATAAACTTACCTCTTTTTTATGTAGATTATTACCATGAAACATGATAATAATCTATCATACTACTAAATTAAGAAGTGTCAATATTAAAATTTATTTACTAATATCCTCTAAACTCCATCTAGCTTTTGGACAGAAATTCAAAGGAGTAAATAACTTATTATTGTAACGCTCAAGCCCTGCATATGCAATCATTGCAGCATTATCGGTACATAAATGGATAGGTGGATAAATAAGCTGATAACCATATGTTTTAGCACAATTACTTAATATTTCTTGTAAATATTTATTAGCAGCAACACCGCCGGCAATAATTATATTCTTCTTATCAAAATTATTTGTTATTTGTTCATATGCTCTAATAGCATCCTGTACCTTACTACTTAGAATTTCTCCTATGGTGAACTGAAAACTTGCCGCTATATCATTAATTACAGAATCATTTAGAAAGCTTGATACAAGCGAATTTTGCAGTTTTCGCCTGTGCTCATGTACTTTTGTACGCTGTGCAAACTCTTCCTGAACTTCATCTTGTCTGACGCTTTCTAAATGATTACATTCGTTATAATTAATTTCTTGCAAATTCATTATTAAAGTACGCACGGCAGTTTTAAGCCCTGAAAAGGACATATTGCAATTACCGCTGTTAATTATAGGTTTTGGAAATTTATATTTATGAGGATCGCCAAGTTTTGCTTTTTGCTCAATTTCAGGTCCGCCAGGAAATGCTAAGTTTAGCATTTTTGCTACTTTGTCAAAGGTTTCACCTACGGCATCATCTATAGTAGATCCTAATATTTTATATTTTCCAAGCCCTAGGACCGCTACAAATTGGCAATGTCCACCCGAAGCTAACAAGAGTAGATAAGGATAAGGGATATTATCAGTTAGCCTTGCGGTTAAGGCATGACCTTCTAAATGATTAATTGCAATAAATGGTTTTTTTAAAGTACTGCTTAGCGATCTTGCAAACATTGAACCGACTATAACACCGCCGATTAAGCCAGGACCGGAAGTTGCAGCAATTGCACTAATTTCTATTAATTTAGTGTTGCTCTCTTTTAAAACATTTGTTAATGCTTTATCTAAATTCGATAAGTGAGAACGTGCAGCAATTTCAGGTACTACCCCTCCAAAAACTGCATGTTCTGTATTTTGCGAAATGATTATATTAGATAAGATTTCTCGATTTTCGGTGATTATAGAAACAGCTGTATCATCACAGCTTGATTCTATACCTAAAATTTTTATCATTCAAATTGAAACTAATTAGAGACGTTGTTAAGTAAAAAATGATAGTTTGTATCATTACAAAAATGTATTGTTGTGTGGAGCAGCTTATCCGTCATTGCTAGGAGACGTTGTTGTATGGACATCTATGTCACTCCTGTGAAAGCAGGAATCCAAAAATAATCTTAATTTGACAAAATAAACCTACAAAAACAAGTTTTTTTTGTAGGTTTTACTGCATTCCCGCCTACGCGGGGAACGACACACAGTGTTCTTGCCGATCCACGCAACAAGACTCGCTCGCAATAATGATATTTAATCCTTATTTAATAATACCTAACTAGATACCTTTAAGGTATTGAATTGATTATACAGCCTATAAATAGATTGTTCAGCATCAATAATTTTTTTATTAACTATTTTTAGTAATTTTTCCGAAGGTTTTTCTGTTATTTGCGTTGCAGAACTTATTTGCTCTGCTAAAATTTTAAGTGATTCTTGTATTTCCACAAAAGATTTTTTAAATTGTCCTTTAATAGTAATCGATGATTCTTCTAGCTCTTTAATTTTTAAGCATAGATTTTCTAATAAATGATCTATTTTAGCTTGCATTAAAGTCAATTTTTGCTTTTGTTTTTCACTAAGATAGCTTAAAGTTTCTTGCATTTTTGCCTGTATACGTACTTTTGTAGTACGTTCAAGTTCTGAAGCTAAACCTATTTTACTCATTAAAAATATTATCCATTTGTGAACGTCAAGATGATACCATTTTGCACCGTTACGATAATCTGAAGGGAAAGCATGATGGTAATTGTGCCAATTTTCACCTAGTAAGAATAATGCCATCCACCAAATATCTCCGGCAGTGCCTTTGTAATATTTTTTACTACCGGCAAAGTGACATAAAGAATTAACACAGAATGTTGCTTGCTGCTGCAGGAATCTACCAAGTCCCATAAATACAAATCCTGCATATGCCGATTGTATAGTACCATCGACTAAGTAACCGATAAATAAAGGCACGACGATATTCATAAAAGCTGCTATTTGCCAATAATATTTTAGCTGCCATTTTAATAAATTGTTTTTCCCGTGCTTAGCCCAAGTAATGCGATCAATAGACTTATAGCTACCGCTTCCGACCAGCATCCATCCTATATGAGACCAAAGAAAACCTAAAACCTTACTATCAAACTTTAAAGGGCTATGCGGGTCTTGATCTGTATCTGTTTTAGCATGATGTTTATAATGATTCGATGCCCAAGATAAAGCCGGTCCTTGTAATGTTCCTGCAGACAGCATAATTAAGACAAACTCGGCACATTTATTTATTTTATATGCATTATGAGACCATAACCTATGCAAACCAATCCCAACGGTAATATTATTAATATAATAACTAGCAATTATAAAAATAACTTCAGTTCGTCCTATCCCATAATTAAACGAATATTTCACTACAAGAGATATAATAAAAATAGGATAAAATATTAAAGCAAATAAAGCAGGCTTATTTAGTTTACTTAACATAAAATTTACAGTTTTTAGTTATAAAATAATTAGATTGGTAACGAATAAAATCCGATTATAATTATATTGATATTAACATACTGAATGTATAAATACAAAGAAAATTTTGACAACAAATCGTCGCCAAGGCAACTTCATTATATCTTACATTCGACTAAAGGCGATTGATTGTTCATCCCAAATCGGCATATTAAATAGATTGAGCCGAGAATTACCTATTTCAATGATTCCAAAATAAAAGTAGAAATTCAAGAATCGTTTCATAATGAAGATGTAATCATCATACAATCCACATCAAAGCCCGTTAATGATCGCTTAATTGAGCTGTTTTTGCTAGTAGATGCAGCAAACACAAGAGGCAGCAAGTCGAATAATTCTAGTAATGCCTTATTTCAGTTATGCAAGGCAAGATAGTATAAATTCTCAAAATATCATTCCTGCTAAGTTAATAGCAGATTTTTTAGAGAAGCTCGAAGTAAACCATGTAGTTACTATTAATTTACATTCCGAAAAATAGAGAAATTTTTTAATATTCCTGTTTCTAATCTTGAACCTATAAATTTATATATCCCATTTTTAAGAACTTATAGCAATTTCGTTATAGTTGTACCTGATAAAGGAAGTATCAATTGTGTTTAAAAAATTAGTAATTTATTAAATACAGATTCAGCTTATATCAACAAAAAAAGGGCTATAAATAATAATTGCGAGATGATATTAATAACAGGTAATGTAGAGGGTAAAAATTGCATATTACTTGATAATATTATAGATAGCGTTGAAACAATCATAAAAGCAGCAATATTTTCAAAGAACATGCGGCTTTTTCGGTTTGTGCTTTTATAACTCATGCTGTGCTTGCTGCCGGTTCTAAAGATCAAATTGAAAATTCGATAATAGATAATATTTTTGTTACCGATACTATAGAAGTAGGTGACTTACCTCCAAAATTTCGTATAATAGCGGTAATACCAATTATCGTAAAAGTAAAAGAGTTAAGAACTATACTATGAGCTTGTGTACTCTAGAGATAAATATATCTGCAATAAAAAATAATTATCTTTTATTACAAGGTATTTGTAAAACCTCATTAGTCGGTGCTGCAGTTAAAGCTAACGGTTACGGTCTTGGAGCAGTGCAAATTTCTAAAGCTTTAATAAAAGAAAATTGTAGGTATTTTTTTGTAGCCACAAGCGAGGAGGGAGTGAATTTACGCAAAGCTTTAGGGTTAGATGTTGATATTTTAGTTCTTAACGGCGTTTTTGAACATGATGCTTTAGAGCTTATAGAATATAATTTAACCCCTGTTCTAAATAACTTAAAACAAATAGAAATTTGGCAAAAATTTAGTAATTTGAAACATAGATTATTACCTTGTTATCTACATTTCAATACGGGTATTAATCGTCTTGGCTTAAGCTCTGATGAGATAGAGCAGCTAA
The DNA here is from genome assembly GCF_000018205.1 of Rickettsia akari str. Hartford. Lineage (NCBI taxonomy): Bacteria > Pseudomonadati > Pseudomonadota > Alphaproteobacteria > Rickettsiales > Rickettsiaceae > Rickettsia > Rickettsia akari. Next base: position 131,279 of record NC_009881.1, read on the forward strand.
TTAATGATCGTGATTTATTAAAAGGGCTAGATTTACAATATATTATAAGCCATCTAGCTATCTCTGAAGAAATAGATAATCCTTATAATCTAGAGCAATTAAACATATTTAAAGCTTATTTACAATATTTCCCAAACGTCAAAGCAAGCCTTGCTAATTCCGGCGGCATATTTTTAGGGCAGGATTATCATTTTGATTTAGCAAGACCAGGTGCTGCTTTATATGGACTTAATCCTGTAATGAAAAATCCCGTAACCTTAAAAGCTCCGATAATTCATTTACAGAATTTGACACTAGATAGCCATATCGGTTATAATATGACTTTTACAACTAAGCGTGATAGTGTTATTGCAACGTTACCGCTTGGTTATGCTGATGGGTTTAGTCGTAATTTTAGCAATCAAGGTGAAGTATTTATTAATGGTCGCAGCGTTCCCATAGTAGGGCGAATATCGATGGATTTGATCAATATCGATGTTACCGATCTACCACCGCTTGATATTTTTCTAGGGCAGGAAGCAGAAATTATCGGAAATTATTGCACGCCCGATAAAATAGCGAGTATTATAGGTACTATAGGGTATGAGGTATTGACTAGTCTCGGTAGTAGGTATAAGAGAATTTATATTGAGTAGATGCCTATGTGTGATGCCATTCTAGTGTATGAACGTTCAGGGTGTCATTCCTGCTTTTGCAGGAATCTAATAAAATATCTTAAATATTTGGTATGAACAATGCGTGTTTAACAAAATAAGCGTATAAAACTTGTTTTTATATGCTTTAACTGGATTCCTGCTTTTGCAGGAATGACATAGAGTCCTTAAATTATAAAAAATACACCAAAATGTTATTAAATATAGCTAATTTGGTCGGTAAACGTACTATAAAGTGTGCACAAAGTGTAGGCAGCTTTTCTCTGTTTAGCTTTGCTGCCGTTAGCAGTACCATAAGACCGCCTTTATATTTGAGTTTAATCATCAGACAATTATTATTTATCGGGTTTCACTCGCTTCCGGTTGTTGCGATGACGACTTTCTTCTCAGGTGCAGTACTTGCATTACAGAGCTATACTGGTTTTTCCCGTTTCTCAGCTGAAAACTCTATTGCAACGGTAGTAGTATTGTCATTGACTAGAGAGCTTGGACCTGTCTTAGCTGGACTAATGGTATCGGGAAGAGTTGGGGCATCAATCGCCGCCGAAATAGCGACAATGAGAGTAACGGAACAGGTAGATGCTTTATATACTTTATCTACCGATCCTATTAAATATTTAGTTTTTCCAAGAGTAATAGCAACTATTGTTACGATGCCTTGTCTTGTTTTAATCGGTGATATAATCGGTGTTATGGGCGGTTATTTAGTAGGGGTATATAAACTTGATTTTAATAGTACGGCTTATTTAACTAGCACTTTGCACTATTTAGAACCGATTGACGTCATTTCCGGTCTTGTTAAAGCGGGAGTTTTTGGGTTTATTATTTCTATAATAAGTTGCTATAGCGGTTATTATTCAGGTAAAGGGGCTAAGGGAGTTGGAAGAGCAACTACATCGGCAGTAGTAAATTCTTCTATCATTATCTTAATAAGCAATTATTTAATAACCGAATTGTTTTTTAAAGTATAGACTCGTTTAATTTGAACAAGTGGCTTTGTTGCGTGGTTAGAAAAATTCGCTTGGTGTGTTATGCCGTGACGTGGCTACGGTATGCAAAAAAACAACTAAAAACACTAAATATTAGTGTTTTTAACTGGATCCTGCGATCAAGTCGCGGGATGTAGAGGTAAAAGTGAGTCGTATGCAGCATTGCTCTTTTCCAAATTAAACTTCGTCTACAGTTTTTTTATTTGGAGTATGCATGAGTGTAGAAGAATTTAAAATTAAAATTCGGTCATTATATAAATCATTTGCTAATCATAAGGTGTTAGACGGAATAGATTTGGATGTAAAAAAGGGCAGTTCATTAGTTATTTTAGGCGGTTCAGGTAGTGGCAAATCGGTTCTAATTAAAAATATAGTGGGACTGATTAAACCTGATAAAGGTAAAATTTTTATTGATAATGTCGAAATCCAAGATATCTCAAGTAAACAAAAATTTGAGATTATGGACGGTATAGGCTTTTTATTTCAAGGCGGAGCATTATTTGATTCCTTGAATATACGTGATAATGTTACTTTCGAGACTAAAAAATTATCTAAGAAAGAAAAAAACGACCTTGCCGGTGCAAAGCTTAATGCCGTCGGTTTGTCCCCTAGAATACTTGATCTTTACCCTTCCGAATTATCGGGAGGAATGCAAAAAAGAGTCGCACTTGCTAGGGCTATTTGTAGTACACCGTCGATTTTATTTCTTGATGAACCGACCACAGGGCTTGATCCTATAATGGCAAATGTTATCAACGAATTAATTATAAAAATCCAAGAAGAGTTAGGGGCAACTACGATTACTATAACTCATGATATGATTAGTGCCGAAAAAATAGCTAAAGAAGTAGCTATGATTTATCAAGGAAAAATTCAATGGTACGGTAGTAAAGATGAAATGCGTAATAGTGATAATCCTTATTTAAAACAATTTATAAATGGATTAACTACCGGTCCTATAGAGGTATAAAATGTTTAAGCACTTATTATGTATAATAATATTTCTAGGTATAAACCTAAATGTTTATGCTATAAACTCTAGCTCTTATAGGACAGATGATATAATCAAAATAGTGATTATTCTTGGAATAGTTATTGTAATTTTTAGTCCTGTAAAATTCCGTATAATCCTTATCGGTACTATGTTAGGCTTGGCTTGTGCCTGTTTCACATATAAATACATCGTGCCTATCTTTATTTCTTCACTAAACGGAACGTAATTAGCTCTTGACACTAGTGGAGTATTACTTTATACTTCCCACCTGTTGTATATTTATAAGTTTTAAGGTATTTAGCTTATGTCACGTAAGTGCGAACTCACAGGTGTAGGTGTTTTATACGGCAACAATGTATCACATTCTCAACGTAAAACTAGAAGACGTTTTGAGCCTAATTTAAGGTCAGTTAAGTTTACAAGTGATATAACAGCCGGAAAATATAGATTATCGGTTAATGCTAGATGTATTAGTTCAGTGGAAAAAGCCGGCGGTTTTGATGCGTATATTTTACAAGCCGATGATAATGTTTTATCAAGTAACGCTAGAGCTATTAAGAAAAAAATAATTCAGACTAAAACGGCCAAATCATTATGAAAAGCAATATACATCCAGAATATAAAAAGTTTTTGATTAAAGTAGGAAGCGATGTTTTTGAAACAATGTCTGCTCATCCTACGGGTGAAATTTTAATGGATGTGGATTTTAGAAAACATCCGGCATGGAATAAAGATTCCGGAAATGTGGTAAATCAATCCAACAAAAGTGTGAGTGATTTTAATAAAAGATTCTCAGGTCTTTCTTTCGGTGGTAAGAAAGAAGCTAGTTAGGCTTTCTTTGTGAATAACAAATTGTCATGCGAGGAAATTGCATAGCAGTTGTATGTCCGCAGTCTAGTAAAAAGGTCTGATTTATAGGATTTATTATTTTTTTAGATTACCGTGCAATCTGTGATTATTCGTTATCTATGCAAGAATTACACTAACAGTGTTTGCATAGTATTAGATTAAGTCACAATATAACACAGATAAGTTGTAAATGCTCAATTATCGCGGGGTGGAGCAGTTCGGTAGCTCGTCAGGCTCATAACCTGAAGGTCGTTGGTTCAAATCCAGCCCCCGCTACCATATTTTAAATGTCGTTCTAGCTCACTTATAGCGTTAGAAGCCTGTTGATGCCATTCCTAACTCAGTGTTGTTGCGTTGTTTGGTTTGCCCCTGTCTTTGCGAGAAGGTGTTGCTGCGTGGATAGTTTTTTCATCATTGCTTCGCCCTGATTATTATGTAATTTTTCTCGTAAGGAATTGTTGTGTTGAACAGTTATCACCCTGTGGCTTTGGACCAGAAGTAAAATTGATCCACGCAGCAATGCTTTCTTGCAATGACGAAAAAATCTGTCCATATAGTAACGTCTAATTTTTCTTACAATGATTATACAATACCTGCAAATTTATCAAATCTAAAAAACTATGATTAATAATGAAAAAGCGGTAAATAATAAAAGATCAACTGATGGCGGTAAGCTTTTTCGTAGTCAAGTTAAATTTGTAGCCGGTGCTATGAATATAAATCAAATCCCCAATTTTTCATTACCGGAAATTGCTTTTGTCGGTAAGTCAAATGTCGGAAAATCAAGCCTAATAAATACGATATGTAATAATAAAAATCTTGCTAAAGTTTCTAATACTCCGGGACGTACCAGGCAAATCAATTTTTTTAACCTTGCAGATAAACTTATTATAGTTGACCTTCCCGGTTATGGTTTTGCTCATGTTCCTATATCAGTCAAAGAACAGTGGGAAGTGTTAATTAGTTATTATTTACGAAATAGTCATAATTTAAGGTTAGTTAACTTATTGATTGACTCAAGAAGGGGTATAAAAGAAAACGATCAGAAAGTAGCTGAGTTATTACTTGCAAATAAAAGAGAATTTCAAATTATTTTCACAAAATCCGATAAAGTTATTGATTGTAAAAACCTTAACAATGAAGTACAGAATTTTCTTGCAACTTTAAACTACTCATGTAATGTTATGTACGTAAGTAGTAGGAGTAAAGAAGGTGCAAGAGCACTTAAAGCTAGTTTGGCAAAATGCATCAAAGCTTAATAGGTAAAGAGGTAGATAGTATTTCTTCATTAAATAACATTGCTATAATTGAGAATATAATAAAGTGTAGTAGTGAGTTGAAGCATCAAGTAATAGTTCTAAAATTACCTGCTGCTATTATTATTGACGATAAATTATTCACGGCTTTTATTGAATCTGTTAGATTGCTTGAGATGTGCGGTGCTAAAATATATATAGTACATGATCATATTGATTTACGAAGTTCGTCTTTAATAGCACAAATAGATGAAAATTTTAGTCAAAAAATTAGTAAAATACGCGACTATAGTTCTCTAAATAATCCTATTATTATGGAAATATTATCCAGTTACGTTAACAAGCTTATAGTAACAAAGCTCAGTAGTATAGGTTGTTATGCAGTTGGTATTTCAGGTAAGGATGCTAATTTACTGCAAGCAAAAAGTCAAAATTATCTCACCGAAAAATTGTAAAGCATGATGTTATAAATATTGTTTTTTAAGCGAGCCTATTATGATTAATCCGGCAATTTTATTAAATTTTGAAGATAATAATATTATACCAGTGATAGCACCATCTGCGACTGACAATCAGGAAAAAACGCATTTATTAAATGTTAACTTAACGGTAGCAACAATTGCTTCTGCATTAAGTGCGGAACATTTAATATTGCTATATTAGATATTACAGGTATCCTAGATATTTCCGTATAATATAAAATACAAGATATTAACTTGTTGAAATCAATGTTAGATGATAGTAATAATTTCATCGAAGAAGAATTAATTAAGATAGCGGTTGATGTGCTTGAAAATAATAACGGTTACGTACATTTTGTGAATAGTGAAGTACCGAATTCAGTATTGTCACATATGTTTGATATTAACATAAATTAATAGAGGTTTTTTATGTCAGGAGCATTAGCATCCGATCTTTTATTTGTAGGGTTAACTAGACCGCCGATGATATTTGGAGTAAGTATTAAGTTTGCTGCGTTAAATATGATAATGACGATGATAGTATTTATTTGGAACAACGGCATTATGATTTTATTCATTGCAGCTGCTTTGCATTTGGTAGCTTATATTATATGTTTTAAAGAACCAAGATTCATAGAGCTATATTTAAATAAAATGTCAAGAACTAGCCAATGTCCTAATAAATTTTACTACGGAGCAAATTCGTATAATATTTGAGTTTTATGTCATTTCATCGTGGATGCTAAAGCTACTCGATGTCATCCTCGCGTGGGCTAGGATCCAGAACAAAGGTCTAAATACAGCAAATTTTTGAAATTAAAAGCTCGATTTATCTTGCTTTATGCTGGATTTCCACTTTCACGGGAATGAATTAAAGAGCATTTACCGGCCTACGCAACAATGCTTTGTGAGCAGCCGTAGGCTGACAGTATAAAATTTCTGAGATTGCCGAGTCGAGGCTTAGCCTCTTTTTGCAATGACAAAGTGAATCAAAATCGTTAAATCAGGTGAGGTAATGAAGTTATTTAGAACCAGGGCAGCTAAAGAATTAAGGTCTAAACAAGAAAGACCAACTTCGCATTTTATTCCTTATAAATGTCATTGGGATAGTAATACTATTTTAACAAAAGATAATTCTTTATTACAAGTTATTAAAATAAACGGATTTTCTTTTGAAACTGCTGATGATGAAGATCTAGACATTAAAAAGAATATCAGAAATGCCTTACTTAAAAATATGGCTTCGGGAAATATCGTTATGTATTTCCATACTATTAGAAGACGTAAAGCGGTAATATTTGACGATACGGAATTTACTTATGATCCTACTGTAAAACTCCCTAATGATTTCATTACTTATTTAGGTGTAGAATGGCGTAAGAAACATGCGGGTGCTAGGTCATTTTTTAACGAATTATATGTTAGTATTTTATATAAGCCTGATACAGGTGGTGCTGCTATAGTTGAGTATTTTCTAAAGAAGCTTAGACAAAAATCTAATAAAACCGCTTGGGAAAATGACATGAAAGAGATGAAAGAAAATCTTCAAGAAATGTCAACTAGAGTGGTTAATACATTCAGAAGTTACGGAGCAAGATTACTTGGAGTTCGTCAAACGCAGTCAGGTAATTATTGTGAGATTTTAGAATTCCTTTCATCTTTAATCAATTGCGGTGATTCACCAGGTCCTGTAGCATTACCGCGTGGTACTATTGACGAATATTTACCTACGCATCGTTTATTTTTTGATTCTCGTACTATTGAAGCAAGAAGTCCGCTTGGCAAAAAATATGCCGGAATGATCAGTATACTTGAATACGGTCCTAATACTTCGGCAGGAATGTTTGATGGATTTCTGCAAATGCCTTTTGAATTTGTCATGACTCAAAGCTTTGTCTTTGCTAATAGAAGCATAGCGATCGGTAAAATGCAATTACAGCAAAATAGAATGATACAATCCGGTGATAAAGCTACTTCGCAAATTGCTGAAATTAATACGGCTCTTGATATGGCTACTAGCGGTGATATCGGTTTCGGTGAGCATCATTTATCGCTTTTATGTTCTGCGCATAATATTAAAGCTTTGGAAGATATATTATCAATGGCAGCAGTGGAGCTTTCTAATTCAGGAATTCAACCGGTTAGAGAAAAAGTTAACATGGAACCTAGCTATTGGGGACAGTTGCCGGGAAATATGGATTATATAGTACGTAAATCCACTATAAATACTCTTAATATGGCTAGCTTTGCCTCACTACATAATTATCCGCTCGGTAAAATTAGAGATAACCATTGGGGAGAATATGTCACAGTACTTGATACTACTTCAGGTACACCGTTTTATTTTAATTTCCATGTAAGGGATGTGGGACATACTCTAATTATCGGTCCAACTGGTGCCGGTAAAACAGTTCTTATGAATTTCTTATGTGCGGAAGCACAAAAATTCAAACCTCGTATGTTCTTTTTTGATAAAGATCGAGGAGCAGAAATATTTATACGTGCTTTAAACGGAGTTTATACGGTAATTGATCCGGGATTAAAATGTAATTTTAATCCCTTGCAGCTTGAGGATACTAGTGAGAATAGAACATTTATTTTAGAGTGGCTTCGTGTACTTGTAACTTCTAACGGTGAAAGTTTAACTGCACAAGATAATAAAATCTTATCTCAAGCAGTAAGTGGTAATTTTAGATTAGAGAAACAAGACAGAAGGCTTAGTAATGTTATAGCATTTCTTGGTATTGATACACCAAATAGTTTGGCAAGTAGGATTGCAATGTGGGTTGGTAAAGGTTCACATGCTAAGATATTTGACAATGAAGTAGATGATATTGATTTACAAAAAGCAAGGGTATTCGGTTTTGATATGACTGAATTACTTAAAGATCCTGTAAGCCTTGCACCGGTATTGTTATATATTTTCCATCGCATTAATATCTCTTTAGATGGACAGAAAACTATGATAGTACTTGATGAAGCATGGGCTTTAATCGATAATCCGGTATTTGCACCTAAGATCAAAGATTGGTTAAAAGTGTTGAGAAAATTAAATACTTTTGTTATATTTGCTACGCAGAGTGTTGAAGATGCCGCAAAAAGTAGAATTAGTGATACATTAATTCAACAAACAGCTACACAGATTTTTTTACCTAATTTGAAGGCTACGGATATTTATCGTAGTGCATTTATGTTAAGTCAGCGAGAATATATTTTAATTAAAACTACCGACCCTACTACACGTTATTTTTTAATAAAACAAGGAATAGATGCCGTAGTTGCTAAAGTTAACTTAGAAGGTATGAATAATATAATTAGTGTTTTATCAGGCAGAGTTGAGACTGTATTATTGCTCGATCAAATTAGAGAGAAATACGGCAATGATCCGGATAAGTGGTTACCTATATTTTATGAAGCAGTTAAAACATTATAGATTAAATGGATACCGAGTCGTCATTGCGAGCGGTTGTAGGCTGCGTGGCAATCAAGAAAAAGTAATAAAAAAATTCTGTAAATTAGAATTTTTTACTGGATTGCTTAGTCAAAATTTTCAATTTTTCCTCGTAATGACGTTAAACACTATCTCATACGAGGCAAGTAACTAGTCATGAAATTATTTTCTCGTAGTATACTTATAACATTAGTATTAAGCTTCGCACTAAATTTAGGGCTAGTTACTAAAAGCCATGCCGAGGATACTCTTGATAGCATTGTAGATATTTTGAGTGGCTTAACTTGCGAAACCCAAGGCGTAGGCGATTTGCTGCGTACTGAATTTTCTCATACATGTATTGTTGCTCCGTTCTTTACTTTCGCTGTCATGAATCTTGTCTCTCCTGTTTCATACATGAATACGTTTTTGAAGCTTAAAATAAACGACGGTGATTTATTTAACGATAGTAATTTTGGAAATTTCCCCGGAGGTCAATGTACTCGTGAAAACAGAATAGATCCTAAAAATCCAGAATTGCGTTTTGCTTTATGTAGTAATGCTAAATTAATTGTATCTCGGGCAAAATCTGTTACTGAATCAGCACTTGCTATTGCTAAAGCCGTCTTAACAGGGAGTGACCCTTGGGATGATATAAAGAAAGCGTGGGAAAATAAAAAAAAGGAATATCATGTTCCATATAGCGGTAAGCCCGGTGATGACGGTTTTGCATTTGATGTAGGCTTCCCTGTAATATATTGGAAAATTATTCAAGATAAAGATAGAATATGCGTATCGACAAAAGGATTTACAGGAGACGTCCCTGTCGGCTGTAAATATATGAAAGAGCCGTTTCCGAAATCCATGTATAATAGTTTTATGGATGTAGCAGATAAGGATTTTATTGCAGATCCTAAGGAAACGCCTACCGATCCTTTAGCTTTAGTTTCTTGTAGTGCAGCAGGCGGCGGATGTTATCAAAAAGCTTATAATGCTTCAAAAACTGCAGTAGTTATGACTTCTCCTCTTATAGAATGTATGAGGCAAATGATTGCTAGATTACTAATTAGTAAAGATGTTTGTAGTTTTGATAATGTAGATCAAGTGGTTAATTTGGCTTCAAGGCAAGATAGTGCATTATTTCAGTTCCAAGTAGGAATGTATAAAATAGTGACGGCTTTTCTGACTTTATATGTTATGTTTTTTGGCTTTAAACTATTACTTGCAGGTGAAGTGCCGCCAAAAAGTGATTATATAAATTTTATATTGAAAATGATATTCGTAACTTATTTTTCAATAGGAATTAATATAACCCCTGGTAATGGCTCTCCGTATGACAGGCTAGACGGTATGATTCAGTGGGCGTTTCCTTTCTTACTTAATGGTATAAACGGTTTAGCCAGTTGGGTTATGAATGCTGCTCCATCCGGTTTATGTAAATTTAACAACCTTTCTTATGACGGTACCGTTTCTTATATTGCATTATGGGATGCGTTAGATTGTAGGGTAGCTCATTATTTAGGACTTGATATATTATCTACGTTACTTGTCGAAAATGCTTATCGAAGCCATGATTTTTTAAATTTTGATTTCTTTAGTTTTAGTGCTCCACCATATATTTATTTGCTAATTCCGGCGATAATATCCGGTAATATGATGTTGGTATCACTCGCTCTTTCTTATCCGTTACTTGTGATTTCGGTTGCTGCCTTTATGGTTAATGCAACGATTATGTGTATGATATCGATAGTAATACTTGGTATTTTAGCTCCTCTTTTCGTGCCTATGTTTTTGTTCACATATACACGAAATTATTTTGACAACTGGGTTAAGCTAATGATTTCGTTCTTGCTACAGCCTATGGTGGTAGTTACTTTTATGATTACGATGTTTTCTGTATATGATTATGGTTTCTACGGTAAATGTCAATATAAGAGCAAGTTAATTCACAATAGTATAGAAGACAAAATTCAAGGTGGTATTGCTTCTAATAGGGATGTTTTAATATTTTATATTAATAATGATTGGGATGATACGTCACAATATCCTGATAAAGATGCAGTAGAAAGCTGTCAAAATAGTTTAGGTTATATGTTAAATAACCCTATTACCACGGCATTTAATTTTACAAAAGATAGTATAAGTGAAATCGTTAATAGTAAACCAGGAGATACCCCTACCGATAAATTTCTTGCTAAATTCCAGTTTTTATCGGGAGTAGTTTTGGGACCAGGAATGTTTTTCATGTCTCCAAAAGTGCTTTTTGAGAAAATTAAAAATATTTTGCTTGCGTTAGTTACGGCATGTTTTACATTGTATTTGATGTATAATTTTAGTAGTCAGCTAGCTGAATTTGCTGCAGATCTTACGGAAGGAGTAGCTCTTAATAATGTTGCTATAAAACCGCAAGCAATATTTAAGGTAGGTATGGCAGCACTTGCTGCTGCGGGTGGGGCAACTAAGGGGGGCGATCAGATAGCAAGTAGAGGAGGAGTTGGTGATTTACAAGCTGGTCAAGGTGGAGGAGTAAGTGATAATATTGCTACGAGCGGAGGCGGAATGTCAAATGATAATATTGCTGCAATTGGAGGTATGTCGGCACCTGCGGTAACAACACCGACAGTTTCGTCTTCTGTAGCAACTTCTAGCTCAAACACAGTAAGTAGTGAAGCAATATCAGATGTTGTTACTACTACTGCTCCTCCAGAAGCTGTTTCACTACCGCCTGCTAGTATTAGAACTTCTATTTCTACACCTGCACCACAAAGTAATATTGACATTGAAAGTGTTGGAAAAATCATAAGATATAATAATCACGAAAGTAAAAAAGAGATTGATAATACTCCGCCTCCAAAAGAGATTGATAATACTCCGCCTCGAAAGAAAAAAGTTGATAATGCAGCTCCACAAGAAAAAGTTGACAGTACAAGTAAAGGTACAGGAGTAATTGATTATAGTTTTAACTTAAAGGAACATGGAAATCCGGCAGGAGTAAAGCAAATACGAGAAAATGCAGAGATTCGAGATAAACGTGTAAAAGTAGAAACAGCATGGAATGAACTAGTAGCAAGCGGAGTAGGAAGAGAACAAGAAGGAGGAGAAAGATCAGAACGACGTGTAAATGCTGAAAAGGTATGGGATGAGTTAGTAAAAAGCGGCGTAGTAACAGAAAAAAAAGATAATAGTTCTAATGAAAACTCTTAAAACCTTAAAGATATTTATTATAGTTTATATAGTGTCTGTAAACTTAACAAGCTTTGCAGGCTTTGGAGAATCATGTTCTAGTTTACCAACTACTTCAGATGGGTATTTAGAAACGGACACGGCATATGGCTATATAATTCGTAGTATTGATATGAAAGATCCGAGAGGTAATTGTAATTCAGTTGCATCTAGTATAACGTTTTGTTTTAAAAATGTAGAAGGTAGTAGTAGTCCTTGCACCATATATAATTTAAATGAAGGTGACTCTAAGAAGATTAGTGAGTTAAGTACTGATAATAATCCTGATCTTGGAGCAAATCCTATATTAAAGAATATCGTTTTAACGGTTAAAAAATGGGATAATGATCTATGTTTAGTTATGCCTACGTCAAGAGGGCCGAGGCCGGTAGCATGTAAATCTTTAAGTGCTACTCCGCAGCCTGCTCCGCATAATGATGAAAATTGTAATATAGGAAAAAGTTGCTATACGGGAGCAAATTATAGTCAATCGTTAATTAATTTTTCCGGTCTTGCAGTTCAGTGTGTGAGTGAAACGCTTAATAAAATATTTTTTGCCGGAAATGGTTGTAGCTCTCAAGATCACAATTCTAGAATAACTCATCTTGCTGCTTTTTCTACATTTCAAGGTTATTTAAAGAGAATTATAGGTGCGGCATTAATTCTTTATACTATGTTTTTTGCCTTTAATATGGTTCTAAATAAAGCATATGCAAGTACTGAAAAAATAACTCTTTTTGTAATAAAGTTCTTATTTGTTACGTATTTTTCTGTTGGTCTTGGACCTTTAGATTTTAGCGGTGGTCAGCCGACAAAAGAAAACGGTATGTTAAAATATGGATTACCTCTTTTGACGGGAGCAGCACCGGACTTTGCACAGATGATCTTTAATGCAGTAGGTTCTAGAGGATTATGTCAATTTGATCATTCAAAGTATAAGGATGGTTATAAATTTTACGGTTTATGGGACGCGATTGATTGCCGTATAGGTTATTATCTTGGCTTGGATTTACTTTATAATATAGATAAGAATGGAGTTTTAGGGAATTCAGTCGGTAATGGTCCCGGCGGTAATAATACACCTATACCTAATTTTGATACTGACGGCAAAAAAGATAGACCGAAAGATTTAAGTAAAGCAGGAGCACTTAGATTTTTTACCGTTATGTTTGGATTCTTGATGGCCGGAAACGTTATTATACTTGCAGCAGGTTTAGTATTTTCTGTAATATTTTTATCTATACTTTTATATTTTATTACGCATTATTTAGTTTGCATGATTACTATTTATGTTATGACATATATTTCTCCTGTATTCATTGCTATGGCTCTATTTACTCGTACAAAATCTTATTTTGATGGGTGGTTCAAAGTATGTATTTCATGTGCATTGCAGCCGGCAGTAGTAGCAGGTTTTATAGCTTTATTAATAACTATGTATGATTCCGCAATATTTAAAAATTGTGAATTCCTTAGATATGATTATGAAAAAGGGGATATTAGATTTAGCACTTTTGAGTTAAGGCTCCCTAATAGCGAAGCAGATAAATGTCAGGAAAGTTTTGGATATAAAATGTTACAATATTATGCAGGTGAAGGTTGGGAAGAGCATTTATTGATACTTTTCCCAATAAAATCAATTGTTAGAGATGTTGTATCTATTTTAGCGGAACTTTTGTGCGTATTAGTATTTTCGGTTATTTTTTATTATTTCTCTAAATCTATAGGGCGATTTGCTGCTGATTTAACTAATGGTCCTAATATGGATGCAGTAACGGCAAGTCCCACTAAAATCGTTGATTTAGTAAAGAAAGGAGCAGCTTTCCTTAAGGATGCGGACATAGCTTCACAAGGTAAGCCGTCGGTAGGAGATAAGCCGGATGTTGGAGGTAAGCGTAAAGATGGAAAACAGCAAGGCTGGGATTCAGAAAGCGGTGCAGGTGGAGGATTAGCTGATTTAGCAAGTGGTGCGGGTGGAGGTAAATAATAGAATATGCAGAGTAACTTATTAAAAGTTTTCGGAGTACTTGCTATAGTCGCAACGTTAGTTTGCTTTATTTTTGCAGTACTTGGTATGATAGGAGCAGTAAAAGTCGGTGACGGTTGCTACATGAGATATGCTCCGGACGGTAAAGGAGGTTCAGATTCAATAACGGGTACTATAACTCTTAATGCTAATGCTAATTATGTAAATACTTCTAAGATATTGCCCGACGGTACGACTCAGCTTATTCCTGATCCCAATCATTATGGTGAATGGTTAAATACTCAGGTACTGGTAGAAAAAAGCCAACCGGTGAATTTACAAGTGGTCGGTCAGGTTAGTTTATGTTTAGCTTATGTACCAAAAGATAATTTACAATTTACTGAAAGTACAAGGCCTGGTAAGTCTAATTTAGACGATAAAGGTAACATGATTCCGATTCCTCGTATTACCGATGCAAATAATCCTCCTCTCTCTCTAATAATGGATGCAAAAAATAATGAATGGCGTAATATTGCCGAATTATACGCTAATGATAGAGTTTTAGTTTCCGTATCTCCTAATTTTGCCAATACGGATGCTACAGTTGAGGATGCTTTTAAAGATGATAAGGTTACGAAAGATTGTTCCCAAGGCAAAACTGCTTATGAGTCGATTTGTGGAAAATATTCTATTTATTCCGGTAAATATGTTAATGCTTGCGAACTGAAGCAAAATTATTGGCAAGGTAATAAGCATCGGGAAACATGTTATTGTTTTTTGGGATGTATTTATCCAGAAAATGTTCCACCGTTGGTATGTGAAGCTGCTAATGTCTCTTTTCATTGTTGCATTGGTTTTACATGTGACTCCTTACCTGCTTGGATAAATCATGAGGGCGACATGCCGGAGGCTTATAAAGATGACGGTAGTTTTACCTTTAGCTGGTCGAATAATTCCAGTAATTTATTTATTGATTATGCGGGACTTCAATGTTCTAATAACGCCAATATTCCTCCAAACGGTAAATGTCCTGATATTGTCGAGAATCGTAGTCCTAAGGATAAAGATTATATTGGAGGTGTAAATTGTACTTCCGGCATATGTCAGGATGGAGATTTTCAAAAGAATCGAAGATTTTGGTATACAGCGGACGGTAAAGGAGGCAAAGGACCAACTGGATTGATATATCAAATGAATGATTCAGGTTCTGTAAGTCAAGCTCTACCTTCTAAGCTAGAATTTGCTGAGTTTGTTGCGGAGACAGAGCAACCGCATGACTATAAAGATAAAGACGGTAAATATTTATATAAAGTTATATATAATAGACCCTTTAACAGTAATATTGAAAAAAGCTATTTACAATATAGGCTTTGGTCTCCCGCTTCACAAGATGCTAGTAAGAATACGGGAGGATACGTTTTAAATATTAAACAGACTAAATGCTATAGAGAGAATGGTAATAGTTTTAACGATACTTTTGATGATCGGGGACGAGTGCAATACATCATAGTCAAGCCTTCGGAAAACCCGAATACTAGCGGTAAAACATATTCACCTCAAGGTATTAGCGTTGATAGTGACGGTAAATATAACTTTAACGCAAATGAGGCTGGTTATATATGGATGAAAATTCTAAATGATCCTAGTAATAATTTAAGGGACTATAAAGATAGTGAAGGTAGCTATAAAGTACATTTCTCAACATCCTTAAAAGTAGGAAGTTTTACTATTAAAGTAATGAATCCGTTACTTCAGTTATTTAAAACTAAAGTGCAAGGAGCAGCTACTTCTATTTTTAAAAATATGGTATGTTATAAAGCCACTGATAATGCATCATGTACTAACTTTTTTACCTATATTAAAGCGATTTTAATTCTATATGTGATGACTTATGGAGCAATGTTCTTGCTTGGTTTCGCTAAGATAAACCAAAAAGAGCTAGTAATTAGAATAGCAAAAATTGGGGTAGTTAGCGGACTTATGAACGGTAATACCTTTGAATTTTTCAATAACTATCTTTTTGATGCAATTACTAATTTTTCAGACGCAATTATTGCTAATATGAGTGGATATAGTTTGTTTACTTCTACTAATACTATTTCTAATCCTTTCATGTTTTTAGATGCAGTAATGAGTAAAGTATTTTTTAGTCAAACCTTTATCGCTCAATTACTTTCACTTCTTTCTCTTGGGCTTAGCGGTATTATATATTTTATAATTACTTTTATTGCGGTTGGTATAGTAATTATTACGGCACTTAGAGCTGTTGCCGTTTATATTATGGCATTTATGGCAACTTGTATATTAATCGGTATAGCCCCTTTATTTATTAGTTTCTTATTATTTGATTTTACTAGGTATTTATTTGATAATTGGGTTAGGTTTACAATCCGCTATATGATAGAACCGGTAGTTATGATGGCAGGTATTATAGTGCTAACCCAGCTATTTACCATTTATCTAGATTTTGTTTTAGGTTATAGCGTTTGTTGGAAATGTGCTTTACCGATAAAAATTCCGTTTATCGGTACTATTTTACCTATTGCATTGCTGAATGTACCTATCTTCTGTATTAATTGGTTTGCCCCTTGGGGAATGGATTATATGTCGGGTATGATGGGAGTAAATATGCAAAATATCGTAGCTCTAGTTATTATTGCTTACGGTATGTATGGTTATGTCGAATTTTCAGGGCGTATGGTAGCAAAATTAACTAGTGCTGCCGGTCCTTCTGCTACTGACATTGGTGGTAGAATGTCTCATGATGCAGGACAAAAAGCATTAAGTCCAATAGGAATGGATGATAAAACAAGACAAGGTATTACCAGCAGAGCAGCAGCACGATTAAAACAACGCAATAAGACATTAGATCAAGCTGAAAAAAATAGGAAAAATACGCCAAAAGAAGGGGGTGAAAAGACAAATGAAGAACCACCTAAACCTGAAACACTAAAATAGATGGTGAATCGAAAATCGTCATTGCGAGTGGGTATTAGTGTTGTTGCATTGCTAGTGTTATGTCATTCACGCTTCCGCATTTTTCAAGCCATGCAACAACGCCTTTGGTTGCTCGCAATGACAAAAAATAAAAACCACGGTATGATTTGTTGGATAACAATTTAAAATTATGAAAATTCTTAAGAGTTTAGTTTTATTAGTTTTGTTTATGGCGATTCCAGCTAAAGCTGATGATGCTTTTTCATGGATGTCAACCAGTTTTGGTGGATTAAAAAGCTTATTCGGTTGTTTAGAAGTGCCTAAATTTACAAGTTTTAAAGATGGTAATATAGGAATTAGTTTATCTACAGCCGGAACTTGGCAATCAACAGGTAATACTGTTGAGAAAGGTAAATTGTTAAAAATAAACTGGTCTACTTCAGGTCTTACTCCTGAACCTAGAAAATATCTAGTATTATATAGAATTGATCCAAGGTTTAGTACGCCGCAAGTTTTCATTAAAACTTATAATTATTCTAAATTACAATTTGAAGCTTTAAGATTTCCGCGTTTTGTTATGGACAATAACAGTGCAACACCGGGGGCTATACCGCCTGATAAAGACCTTGATGCACTGTCATTTACTAAAATGTCTGATTCTGTTAAATATTTTGACTATTCTGACAGTAATTCGCGCATTAAAGTTAAGGCCGGTGATGTAGTAAATATTAGTTTAGTTGGTAAAGATAATTTTTTTAGCCCTAATACTCTAGATAATATTTTAACACAGGAACTGGATAGTTCAATATTTGCTGCTTCTGCACTTTATACTCAAAGTAACCTTGGAAATTTTGACAATAGAATAATTTATTCATCTGCAAAGGAAGTATGTGATCTTATAGACGCTTCAAGAAATCCTGATAAACCAAGCGGGTGTAGCGGTACTGGCTCAGCTACAAAATATAAAAGTATAAATAGTAACGAAGCATTAGTCGGCAAACCTATGATAACGGGAGCGGTACAAAATTTAATGGGCTTAATTAATTCTTGTCCTGCTAATGCCGGTATAAATACTAGCCCTGCTTGCTATTACGATCAAGGTAGAGGGATGATAATTAAAGTAGGCGGGCAGGTTATTAAGGAACGAGATCAGAGTTTTGTAAATTCTGGTAGTACTCAAAGTAGCTTTATATATTATCAAGCCACTAGCGGCGGTACTATGGATTTTACTAGCGATTGGCAAGTTAATAACATGTTTAGTAATTCAGTTTTAATGCGTGATTGGAGCCAAAATTTTTCAAATTATGCTAATTTTGTGGATTATATAAATAAGAATGATTGGTCAGCTAATTTTTTATATTTTGGTCGTTATTCGATGATTGTTGAAATAGGTAACGGGACAAATTCAATTAGTCCAGGTGATCAGCAAAATATAAGTTTAGAATATTTCATAACATCTGATGGTACGTTACCTGATCCATCTGTTCGTGGTACGCCGGTAGATTATAACTTTGCTGCTGATGCACCGCAAGATGGATATTTGTGGTTAAGGGTGGTAAATCCTAATAGTAATATACACGGGGTAGTTAGTGTAAATTATGCTAATTATACTGGTACAACTTGGTTTTCTGATATAATATATAATGGTGCTATTAAACCTATTACCGATCAGTTTAGAACTTTTAGTCAGCACTTTTATATTAAGTTAATTAATAATTCTGCAGTGCAGAATATAGCTAAAGCTGCATTGACTCTTTATGTTACTATATTTGGTCTAATGTTTGTTGCGGGAGCATTAAAATTAACTGCCATAGAAGTGATAACACGTATATGCAAAATAGCTATAGTAGCTTTTTTAATTAGAGAAGAAAGTTGGCGCTTTTTTAATACATACTTCTTTAGTGCATTTACTAACGGTATTGATTTCTTTGTAACTAACGTAGTAGGTGCTACAAGCTCTAGATCTAATATTTTTGGTTTTATTGATCCTATATTTGATAAATATACTAACGGTAGGATTTGGGGATTATTATTTATTGAATTATTACAAATACATAATGGTTTAGCATTTATTGCTATTATAACCATTTATTCACTTATTACTTATTTTAGAGCTATTTTAGAAGTGATAATAGGCTATGTTATGGCATTCATAGGGCTAACTGTTATGATTTCATTAGCACCGTTTTTCATAATATTAATGTTATTTGAAAAAACTAAAAGTTTATTTGATAATTGGATATCGACATTGCTTAGCTATGTAGTGCAGCCGACAATATTATTGATTTTCTTTTTATTGATAGATCAGGTTTTATCTGAGCAGCTTTTAAAAGTAGTAGTTAGAGCTTGTTGGGATACTCTGATACCAATCAAAATAGGGCTTGATTTAACACATCTTGGTATTCCGATTAATTTCTCTTTTACATTACCGTTCTTACCAGGAATACCTTTCTATGTACCGGATGTACCGGAAATTAGTCGCTCTAATCTTCTAACGAACAATGCTAATACTTTCTTAGTATTGTTTACTACGGCTTTATTATTTTATTCATATTGCTTGATGTCATATGGTTTAGTAAGCTTTGTAAATATAGTAGTCGGAATGCTTACAAATGTTACACCGGCACGAATATCAGGAAATTATCAAGAACGTTCTGATCCTGTGGGCGCTGTTATGAAGGATATAGGTTCGGTAACAAAACCGATTAAAAGGGTGGCTATGGCTCCGGGTAGAATTTTCAAAGATAAGATAATTGATCAAAATTATAAGGCTAGAAAACCGGAAGGAGGTGGTGAATTTACACATAAATTCCTTGCCGAACGTAATGATGTATCGAAGAAAGAGGCAGAGAGAAAGTAACAAAATTGTTTTAGTGTAATCCCGCGATTTAAAAAATCGTCATTGCAAGCAGATCGTCATTGCAAGCAGCAGTAGGATGGTACGTCAATCTCATGAAATAATCACAAATTCCTGAGATTGTTCTGTTAAAACTTACAGTTTTTCCTCGCAATGACGGTAAAATTGAGACATATAGAAATAACTTAAAATGAACAAAAATATTTTTATTACATTATTAGTATCGCTATTGCTGCTTTCCGGTTGTACCGGCGATACTTGTATTGACCCTGATGATTTCGGTTTTATCAAATTCAATGTCTCTTCTCGATATAATCCAGAAGAAATTACTTCAAGAGATGAAGGTGATCAGGTAGTACCATGGCGTGATAGTGCTTATAAAGTAAATGGTTATCCTTTAACCGTTATGGTAAGACCGTGGAGTTATATACTTGGCGATAAAAATACTTCAGGTCAGTTATCTGCATGGTGTCCATGGTACGGTCAGAAAAATAACACAACTACTTTGGCTGCGTTTTGCGTTAAGCTACAACCGTGCACTTTTTGGGATAATGCTAGACTTGATATGTGTACTCCTAATCCCGCAAATCAAAGTGACGCAATGATTAGTAATCCTCCATGTATAATGACAGACGGTGTAGGGCTTTATTTTCTTATTGCTGCTAAAAATACCGATCCCAATATTTCACCGGATTCACAGCGTAAACCACAAGGTATAACTCAGCATTTAGGAGAGCTGACTTCGAGTGTAGGCTATGAATTTTATAGTGTTAGTAGTACAGGACAATTCTTGAAAGCCGGCGGTATAAATTATCAATATAAAGGTCAGGAGAAGTCAAAATATGCTCAATCTCCTCTTTATTTTAAGATTATAGATAAATTTTATAATGATAATAGCGGGCAATATAGATTAGTAATCAAATCTGGAGTTACTGATACTAGACCCGATCCGCTACAATTTTTAACGGATTTAATAAAAAGAGTATTATTTGGTAAGGATGGGATTATAAAGAAAACTTATCAACAAATAATTGATACGCCGGGTTATAGGATGAGTGTCTCGGCTATTTTAACGCTATATATAATGTTTACGGGCTTTTCCTTTTTAATAGGTAATATAAACCTTACTCATGTCGAACTTATAGTTAGAATATTAAAAGTTAGTATAGTCTCAATATTATTAAGTACGGATAAAGCTTGGACCTTTTTTCATGATTATTTATTCGTATTTTTTATTGACGGGGTTCAGCAAATACTACAAATAATTAATGAAGCTGCGGCTACCGGTCCTGGTTCTCAAAGTTTGCTGGGGTTACTTATCGCTCCTCAAACTTTATCTAAATTATTTTCTTTACTATTTGTTGATTGGCTTGGTTTTATATATATCATTCTATATTTGATAGCCCTATATTTCCTTTTCTTTCTTATATTTAAAGCTACTATTATCTATCTAACCGCTCTTATAACTATTGGTATGATTATAATTATGGGACCGATATTTATTTGTTTCATGTTGTTTAATATCACTCGTTCGTTATTTGAGAATTGGTTAAGACAATTAATATCATATGCATTACAGCCTATAATTTTATTTGCCGGTATCGCTTTTATTTCAATGATCATCAGAACTGAAATATATTCAACGCTTGGTTTTGGGGTATGTAAACATGATTTTCCTAATTTAGGTCCGATAAATGAAATATTCGGTAGTTTTCTTGAGGATATAGATCCAAGCCTTGGTAATTCAATATTTTATTGGTGGTTTCCTGTACCAATGAAAGGAGGTATAAATAATTTCCACAAAGCAAAGATATTAGTTCCCGGAGATCATATAATAGTAGATGATACTTGTAAGAATGATCATGATAAATGTAAGCATTGTGCTGCGTATGAGTGTATAGATGAACGCTATATTGAATTACCGTTTTTAGATTTAGTTAAAGATGCAAAAAGGATTAGTAATTTTATAAACGGGAAATTTGTCCAACTTGATGGGATATTACTAATTTTTGTGTCTATTTATTTGCTAAGTAAATTTAACGATACTGCTATATCGACGGCACAATTTATTTCCGGTACTTCAGGTAATTTAACAGACATACAAAAAGTTAATCAGCAATCTTATGAATATGCAGCGAAGCAAATGAATAGACCGCTAAGTTATGTGGCTAAGATGGTAGGTGCACCCGTAACTAGCCGTGTAAATGCAATGCAAGAGCAAGCTAGCATGTTCTTTGCCGAGAAATTTGAAAATATGATGATGGGAAGGCTTGAAAAGCAAGCTCTCGGTTCTTCAGCAAACAAAGCCGTACAAAATGAGGTTAAAAGAAAATACGGTATAGATTTTAAAGATGTAAAAATGAATGCTATTACTGATTATGAAAACGGTATTTCAGGATTGTTAAAGAATTTACCTAAAGGGAATGAATTAAAAGCAAAAGAACTATCGAAAATGAAATTTACTCAGCTTCGAGATAAAATTGCTGCAAATAAATATGGAGTGAAAGATTATACCGCTTTAAGTAAAGAACAAAAAACAGAGCTTGATAAGTCCTTAAAAGATGCTAACTTACGTGAACTTGCTAGTGATGCGAACTTTACTAAAGATTATCAAGATGCTTATAAGTATGCTCACCAAGAAATGTCAGGGCGAGGTGTTGGTCTGTTCGGTAAGAATATAGGAGTGCTTAGAATCTGGCAAGAGATGGAGCATCGTGTTGATACAAAACGTAAATTAAAAGAAGAAAAGCGTGTAGGTATAGGCGAAAAAATATATGCAGGTTATACAGGAATAAAAAGAGGAGCTTTAACTGCAATAGTTGGTAAAGATTTACGTGATGCTTATGAGGGTAATCTAACCAGTGCTGAATGGCATGATTTTGAATATAACGATCCAAGGCTTAGAACTTATAGCGAAAAATTAAAAGATAATGACAAAGCACGGGAACGTGAAGAACTCAAAATGCATATTAATAAAGAAACGTTAGCTGCTCAGGCAGATATATTATCACCAGAATATCTAGCAAGACTAGAAAAAGCAGGTAGACAGAGTGATGTTGAGTATTATCAAGAATTAGCTTACAGAAAGCTTATGCATGATGTGCATGGTATGTTATTCGAGGAAGGTAAACCGGTAATGATGGGCGACAGATTTATGCGTGAGAAAGCTACTGATTCTCAGATGCGAGATATGATAGATAACGCTCACAGAAAACATGCAGAATTTATAGAGGGAGATCGATATATTCGTCGCCAAGAGCATTATGATATTATGCACGAGAAAGCTGAAGGAAATTTAGAACAAACGTATAAAGAGCTTAAAGATCATTTCAAAAGAGATCAGATCAACATTGAGGAAATACCGGAATTAATAGCCCAAAAGATCAAAGATACTGAGCAGGGACCTGAAGTAGACGCAAAGATTACGGAAGAGCTTAATAACTTTAATGCTGATGTTAAAAATTATGAATATAGCACTGAAGTATTAAATAAAATAGAGGACAGAAAGCAAGCTATTACCGATGAAGTCAATGCTCAGATCGATCAGATTAATAAATATAGGGAAAATGCCAAAATGGAAAAATATGTGAGGCCAATAGTAAATGAAGGCAGAAAACTAAGAAAATTAGAAGATCATTTAAGAAATATGAATTAGTAAAAGATATATATTTAGAATAGTTGTTTGCTTTAGTAATAAAGTTAATCAATACTTTTGAGGTATAGTTATGAATAAAGCAAAAATATTTATGAATGGTCACAGTCAAGCAGTAAGATGACTCAGGAATTTCGTTTCTCAGTTAAAGAAGTTAGTGTTATTCCTTTAGGAAAAGGAATAGTATTACAGCCTCTGCCTAACAGTTGGAAAGATGTTTTTCAGGAAATGGCTTAAATTTCTAGTGATGATGTTTTTGCTGATGGAAGAAAAGATTTACCACAACAAAAAAGGAAATATTTTGAATGATCTACATGCTTGACACTAATATTTGTGTTTATGCAATTAATAAACAGCCTGATTCTTATCATAATAATTTAGCATTACTGGCAAAAAATAATACTATTGCTATTTTATCAATAGTATTAGCAAAATTTCAATATGGTGTTTCTAAAAGTAAGAAAAAAGAGCAAAATCAAAACAAATTTGATGTTTTTTTAAGTAGATTAGAAATAATAGATTTTTCCATGTACTTTTTATTATGGAGAATTACGTACGGAACTTGAGCAAAATGTTCTAATAATAGGAAAGAATGATTTGCTATAATTGCAAGTCATGTTAAAATGCAACTTTAGTTACTAATAATATAAAAGCATTTAAGCGTATACCTAATTTAATTTTAGAAAATTTGGATAAATAACAAAATACACTGTGGTGGTAATGCTACTTACACATTTCCTATTAAGAATCTTTTTCAATTTTTCCTTTATTAATTAACTTATATATTATCTAATTAAGTTAGTGATTAATTTATTAAGAGGTTTATGAAGAAACAACATATAATAAACGAGACTTTTTTAGATGCAATTCTAGCTGAGAAATTAGGTACTACTTATACTCATCCGAGAGAAATCAACGATCCTGACTTTGATGAAGCAGCACAGCATTTCATCGATCTATTACTTAGAGCCAACGGCTTTAAGCCTGTTAAAACTGCAGTAGTACATCCAATCGATAAAGAATCATTACTCGGTGCAGTTAGAGCGGCACAATTTAATGTAATAAAACCGGTCTTGATTGGTCCGCAACATAAAATTGAATCAGTAGCAAAAGTTAATAATGTCGATCTTGAGGATTATCAAGTAATTAATGTTAAGCATAGCCACGAAGCAGCAAAAAAAGCCGTAGAGCTTGCAAAGAAAAGAGAAGTTGCGGCTATTATGAAAGGGTCGCTTCATACTGATGAGCTTATGTCTGAGGTAGTTCATAAGGAGAATGGACTACGTACCGAACGCCGTATAAGTCATGCTTTCTTAATGGCAGTTGCTACCTTTCCAAAACCGTTCATTATTACCGATGCTGCTATTAATATTCGTCCTACTCTAGAAGATAAGCGTGATATAGTGCAGAATGCTATTGATCTAATGCATATGATTAAAAAAGACAAGCAGGTTAGAGTTGCGGTATTGTCAGCAGTTGAGACGGTAACCTCCGCAATCCCTACAACCCTTGACGCAGCTGCTTTATCGAAAATGGCAGATCGAGGGCAAATTACGAATGCTATAGTTGATGGACCGCTTGCGTTTGATAATGCTATATCTTTATTTGCTGCAGAAGCAAAAGGCATTAGCTCTTCAGTTTCAGGAAATGCCGATATATTAGTAGTACCCGATCTTGAATCAGGCAATATGCTTGCAAAGCAGCTAAAATATTTGGGTCACGCAGTTATGGCTGGTATCGTTCTTGGGGCCCGTGTGCCTATTATTTTAACAAGTAGAGCAGATCCAATGGATATGCGTGTTATTGCCTGTGTGCTTGCTTCATTTATTTATAATCATACTAAGGCGAAGCTACATAGCCAATCAGGTAGATAATATGAAAGATGTTATTTTAATAGCTAATGCCGGCTCATCTAGTTTAAAAATTTCTATTTTTGAAATTCAGAATAAACAAGTTAAGGATAAAATTTATAATATTTTTTTAGAAAAGAACGACAATAAAATATTATGTTATATAAATAAAAAACAGGAATCTGCTACCGATATTAAAGATGATGCTATTGAAATGATGATTGATCTTTTTGAAGATTGGTGGAAAAAACAAGAGAATCTCAATTTAATTGCAACCGGTCACCGTATTGTCCATGGCGGGAAAAATTTTAATAAACCGGTTATTGTTAATGAAAAAGTGAGTGAAGATTTGAGAGTATTAATACCTCTAAACCCTTTGCATCAACCTTATAATTTGCAGGTACTGGATTTATTTCTTCAAAAATATAAAGAAATCGTGCATATAGCATGTTTTGATACGTCGTTTCATTTTACCAATCCGCCTATTACAAAAGCTTTCGGTTTACCGAAAAAATATTATGCTAAAGGGATAATTCGTTACGGTTTTCATGGATTATCATATAAATATGTTAGTAGCCATTTTAAAGAAATGACTAAGGAAGATTTACCTATAAAGACTATTATAGCTCACTTAGGAAGTGGTAGTAGTCTATGTGCTATTAAAAACGGTCTTAGTCTAACAAGTTCTATGGGCTTTAGCGTACTCGACGGTGTTATGATGGGTACAAGGACAGGTAACATCGATCCCGGAATAGTGTTGTATCTTATCGATCATGAGAAAATGACTACGAAAGAAATAACCGAGTTATTATATAAGAAGTCGGGGTTACTCGGTATATCCGGCGAAAGCTCCGATATTCGTACTTTGCTTGCCAGTAACTCACCTGATGCTAAATTTGCTATAGATTTATTCGTGTATCGCATTGTCCTTGAAATAGGTAAGTTAACTGCTGCACTTGAGGGGATTGATGGTCTAATTTTTACCGCCGGTGTCGGACAGAATTCTGCTGTAATACGTGAGATGATTAGCGCAAAACTTTCATGGCTAGGCATTAAAATAGATGATACAAAAAACCAAAAAAACGAGCATTTAATAAGTACTGAAAGCAGTAAGGTTAAAGTTTTTGCTGTGCCGACAAACGAAGAGCTAATCATCGCTGAGGAAGTGATAAAGTTTTTATAACACAAATTAGTTAATTTTTAATTATTTATATCTTTATATTTTCTTTATTAACTTTTTTTTGAAATACAATATATGCAAGTATAGATATATTTTGAACTTGCATTTGGGAGGAAGTTATGTCGGAAGATTTTGATAAAAAGAAAGCAGAAAAACAGATAAATTAAAAATAATAAGATAAATCATATAATGATGCAATGAAAAAAGATTCTAGAGTTGGTTTATTCAGAGGCAAGTTATAGCTAAAAACGCAGCAGCAGCTTATAAGAAAGCATTAAAAATAGAGCAGCAAGCAAAAGAAACAGGTATTAGTTTAGATCAAGATGCTATGAGACTCTTAGAGAAAATAAAAAGTCATTATATAGAAGCTGCTCAGAAAGCAGAATTTCAAAAATTCCAAAGCGATCAAGCTCATAAAACGAATCAACAAAAAGCTGAAGCATTTAGGAGTGGTGCAACAGCTGCTGCTAAAAAAACAAAGAAAAGAAAATGATAGGACAGGTTGGTGTGGTAAATAATTAAATTATAATTTTATTGTATTAATTGGTACTGGCTACTATTTTAAGCGTATGTCTATACTTCACGCTACAATCCTAACCGTTTTTCCTGAAATGTTTCCTGGGACTCTAGGGGATTCTTTAGCAGGGCAAGCACTGAAGAAAAATATTTGGTCGTATGACGTTATCAATATTCGGGATTTCGGTCTAACTAAGCATAAAAATGTTGATGATGAAGCTTATGGTGGCGGTGACGGGCTTATAATGCGTCCTGATGTACTTGGTAACGCTATAGAACACGCTTTATCTTTAAATCCTAATGCTAGCATTTACTATCCTTCACCTCGCGGTAGAGTCTTTACTCAAAGCTTTACTAAGGAGATGTTAAAAAATAAAAACCTTATATTCTTATGTGGACGTTACGAAGGGATTGACGAACGTGTAATTGAAGAGTATAATGTTGAAGAAATTAGTGTAGGAGACTACATTTTATCCGGCGGAGAAATACCTACTCTCGCCATTCTCGATTGCTTAATTAGACTACTGCCAGGTGTTTTAATGAACCAAAATACCTTATCTTCCGAGTCTTTTGAAGAAGACGGGGAATTTAAAGGCGGGCTTGAATGCAGTTTATATACAAGACCTAAAATTTGGCGTGGTCGAGCTGTACCGAGTGTTTTATTATCCGGTAACCACAAGCTAATTAATGAGTGGAAAAAAGAGCAATCACGTATGATTACTAAATTACGCCGTCCGGAGTTACTTAAAGATTTATAGAGTTAAGGAGTAAAAATGAATATTATTGACCACTTTGAACAGGAAAATATTGCAAAGCTTACTGCAAATAAACAAATTCCTGATTTTAAAGCCGGCGATACAGTTAAGGTCACTGTTAAAGTTCTTGATAGATCTATTGAGAAAGACGGTAAGGAAAAATTAACGGAACGGTTTCAAGCTTATGAAGGTTTAGTCATCGCAAAAAGAAATCGCGGTATTACTTCGTCTTTCTTAGTACGTAAAATTAGCCATGGTGAAGGTGTCGAAAGACGCTTTATGACTTACTCGCCGATAGTACACTCTATTAATGTAGTAAAATACGGAGTAGTGCGTCGTGCTAAACTTTATTATTTAAGAAATAGAAGCGGTAAGTCGGCTAGAATTAAAGAGCGACATATCCATATTGCTAAAACCAAAACAGTGAAAGCTTAAATATACTCGGTGAATTTCAAAAATTGGATATGTCGTTCTACAAGATTTGCGGTTATTCGCGTATTAAGTAGCTGCTGCCGCTCCGAGGACTTTGAACTCTTTGCTCTTTTTAAAATTGACATTCTTCTACCGATTCTTCATTTACTCAATACGTCATTGCGAGTGACTGAAGGCGTTGTTGCATGAATTGAACAACCTACTCGATGTCATTCCCGCGTAGGTGGGAATCTAGTGTAAAGCGAGATAATCAAGCTTTTAATTTCAAAAATTTGCTGTATTTATGTATTTTTTCTGAATTCCCGCCTTTGCTGGAATGACATAGGCGGCTGAGGATAATTCTACATTTCCATTCCAATGACGATATGCAAGCAAACCTACTAAATCCCTAAAGTATCTCTATAAAGTTCAAGCATAGCATCCTGCTCGGCAAGTTTATCTTTATCCAATTTCTTTAGTTTCAATATAGATTTCATAGCTTTAACATCAAAACCATGCGCAGAAGCATCTTGGAAAATATCTTTTACTTCTTGAGACAAATCAGCTTTTTCTTGTTCCAATCTTTCTATTTTGCTTATATATTGCTCTAATTGTTCTTTTACTACTACTTCTGACATAAAAAAATCGTTTAACCTTTTTGAATTTACTATATAATACAGATATGCTACTTATCTTTCAAGAATTGTTCTTGCATGTTATTAAGGATTCGCATCCTCACCTATTCAGTATAGGCTGTGGGTGCCTGACCTCTAAAATAAAATTCAATTCTTGAAATATCAGCAGTATATAACTGTTATTCAATGAAATATTAATAATGCAAATTTATCCTTTAAGACTTTTACCTAATAAAATCGATTTTGATTTTATGAACTTTAAAGCAGTTAGTTACAGTTTCTCAATTATTTTATCACTCATTAGCTTTATTTGGATCGGTATATATAAATTTAATTTCGGTATTGATTTTGCCGGCGGTATAGTTATTGAAGTAAGGCTTGATCAAGCTCCTGATTTACCAAAAATGCGAGGGGTTCTAGGTGAGCTTGGAATAGGTGAGGTGGTCTTACAGAATTTTGGTAGTGAGCGTGATTTATCGATTAGATTCGGTATTAGTAGCGAAGAAAATCTCATGAAAAATATTGAGTTAATTAAAGCATCTTTGCAAAGTAGTTTTCCGTATAAGTTTGAATATCGTAAGGTAGATTTTGTTGGTCCGCAAGTAGGTAGGCAGCTAATAGAAGCGGGTGCTATGGCTATGCTGTCCTCTTTCTTAGCTATTATGGTTTATATTTGGGTGCGTTTTGAGTGGTATTTCGGTCTTGGTATACTTATCGCCTTAGTGCATGATGTAATACTCGCTCTTGGGTTTATGAGTATAACAAAGCTTGATTTTAACTTAAGCACTATCGCAGCAGTGTTAACTATTATAGGTTATTCCGTTAATGATTCGGTAGTAATATATGATAGGATTAGAGAAAATTTGCGTAAATATCATAAAAAAAATATCACGGAAATTATAAATTTAAGTATCAATGAGACTTTATCAAGAACGATTTTAACAGTAATTACCACGCTACTTGCCAATTTAGCACTTATGCTTTTCGGCGGTGAGGCAATCCGTAGTTTTAGCGTCCTTGTATTTTTTGGGATAATAGCCGGTACTTATTCGTCAATTTTTATCTCTGCCCCGATACTTACAATGTTCGCTAATAGGAAGTTTAATAACAAAGTAATAGAAAGGTAAAAAATCGTCATTGCAAGCAGGCATCGCCTGTGTGGCTAGTTTTTTTGTCATTGCGAGGCAGTTTACAATAGGTAAATTGACGAAGTAATCCAGTAAAAAGTTCTGATTTAAAGAATTTGTTATTATTTTTTCTGGATTGCCACTAAGCCTATGGCTGCTCGCAATGATAATTTTCGAACCACGCTTGTCTTGCCTCACAATGACGTTTTTAAGCCATAACGAGAATAGTTTATGCTAAAAGAAGAAGACAAAATTTTTACTAACCTACATGGGGGGCAAATCCATGATTTGAAATCTAGCAAGAAGCGAGGCGATTGGGATAATACTAAAGCTTTACTTGATAAAGGTAGAGACTTTATCATTGAAGAGATCAAGAAATCAGGGCTTAGAGGGCGGGGCGGTGCCGGATTTTCTACCGGTATGAAATGGTCGTTTATGCCCAAAAATTCAGAGAAGCCTTGCTATTTAGTAGTAAATGCCGACGAGTCTGAGCCTGGTACTTGTAAGGATCGTGATATATTAAGGTTTGAGCCGCACAAATTAATAGAAGGTTGCTTGCTTGCAAGCTTTGCTATAGGAGCGAATAATTGCTATATCTATATTAGAGGTGAGTTTTATAATGAAGCTTCTAATATTCAGCGTGCCTTAGATGAGGCTTATAAAGACAGGTTAATAGGAAAGAATGCTTGCGGTTCAGGGTTTGATTGTAATATTTATTTACACCGTGGGGCAGGGGCTTATATTTGCGGTGAGGAAACGGCATTACTTGAAAGCTTAGAGGGTAAAAAAGGCATGCCTCGTTTAAAGCCGCCTTTTCCTGCCGGATTTGGTCTATATGGCTGCCCGACTACTATAAATAATGTTGAGTCTATCGCAGTAGTGCCGACCATTTTAAGACGAAGAGCTAGTTGGTTTGCTTCTATCGGTAAGCCTAACAATACCGGTACTAAGATTTTCTGCATATCTGGGCATGTTAATAAGCCTTGCAATGTTGAAGAGGCAATGGGAATTTCGTTAAAAGAATTGATTGAGAAATATGCAGGTGGTGTTCGAGGCGGTTGGGATAATCTTAAAGCCATAATTCCAGGCGGTTCTTCCGTGCCTTTACTTCCTAAGTCATTATGTGAAGTGGATATGGATTTTGATAGTTTAAGAACCGTAGGTTCCGGCCTTGGTACAGGTGGTATTATAGTTATGGATAAATCTACCGACATTATTTATGCAATAGCACGCCTTAGTAAATTTTACATGCATGAATCATGCGGGCAATGTACTCCTTGCCGTGAAGGTACGGGCTGGATGTGGCGAGTTATGATACGTCTAGTTAAAGGTAATGCCAAAAAATCCGAGATCGACGAACTTCTTAATGTTACGAAAGAAATAGAGGGGCATACTATTTGTGCCTTAGGTGATGCGGCAGCTTGGCCAATCCAAGGGCTGATACGCCATTTTAGAAGCGAGATTGAGGATAGGATAAAGAGTTATAGCGTGGCAATCTCATGAAGTAATAAACTCCTGAGATTGCTTCGTCAATTACTTTGTAATGTCCTCGCAATGACGGAAGCCATACAACAAGGCTTACAGTCGTTCACAATGACGATTGCAATTTAAAAATAATTAAGAGATTATGCAAACAGATAATACAAAATCCAACACTAATAAAACAGCTAAGCAAGAGTGGTGGTCTTGTGCTTTTGTAATATGTATCGCTTTACTTATTAGAATACTTATTATGGAGCCATTTACCGTTCCGACCGGTTCTATGAAAGCAACCATACTTGAGAATGACTATATCTTTTCTACGAAATATAGTTATGGTTATAGTAATTATTCTTTATCTTTTTTTGATTTTATTCCTCTTTTTAAAGGGCGAATATTTGCTCGCGAACCGGAGCGTGGCGATATTGTAGTTTTTCGTCCGCCTAACGATATGAATGTTAGATATATAAAGCGTTTAATAGGGCTACCAGGCGATAAAATTCAATTGATTGATGATGTAATATATATTAACGATAAAAAAATAGAACGCACTGAAGTTGGAACTTATACAAGCGAAGATGGAATAAAATATTTGAAGTTTAAAGAAACCTTGCCAAACGGTAGAACATATTTTTCTTATAAGCTTGCTCCTATTTTTAGCGTTATATATAACGATAGATACGGTAACACGGATGTTTTTTATGTACCTGAAGGGAAATATTTCTTTTTAGGGGATAATAGAGATCAGTCAAATGATAGTAGAGTAAATCTTGGATTTGTACCATTTGAAAATTTTATTGCTAAAGCACAATTTATTTGGTTCTCAACAAAAATAAATTGGTGGGATAATGATATAGGAGTTATGAATCTAGTACTAAGGTTAAAACCATGGATTGAATCTGTTAGGTTAAATCGAATTTTCAGAAATCTTTATAACACGGATGAGTAATGCAATCATTTGAGACGTTAGAAAAGCTGCTTGGCTATAGTTTCAAAAATCAAGAGCTTTTAATAGAGGCGTTGAGTCACCCGTCTTTAAGACAACATCATGAGTATAAGTATGATAAAGATTATGAACGATTAGAGTTCCTAGGTGATGCTGTATTAAATTTAGTAGTCACCGAAATTTTATTTAGAAATTTTGCAAGTTATAATGAGGGGAATTTAGCTAAAATTAGATCATATTTAGTTTGCAAAGAAACAATATGTGTGGTTGGGACCAAACTCACTTTAAAAGATTATATAATTATGACTTATGGTGAAGAAGTAGCAGGAGGGCGTGATAATCCTAATAATATAGAAAATGCTATGGAAGCTTTGATTGCAGCTATATATCTTGATAGCAATATTGAAACAACCCGTAATATTATTGGGAAATTATGGGAAGAATTTATAAAAATTCAGAATTTAACGGATTATGACCCCAAAACTGCTTTACAAGAATGGGCTCAAGCGAGTAGCCATCACCTACCTATATACCGTCTGATAAAAAGAGAAGGAGCTGCCCATTCATCGACTTTTACGGTTCTTGTAAAAGTAAAAGATTATGAACAAACAGGTACAGGACACTCTATAAAAGAAGCCGAAAAAAACGCAGCACGAGACTTATTGCACAGGCTTCAAGATGTATAATCAGAGAACAATTTCAGTTTGTATCATTGGACGACCAAATAGCGGGAAGTCGACTTTGCTAAATAGAATAATCGGTGAGAAACTTTCAATTGTTACGCCAAAAGTTCAAACGACTAGGTCAATTATTACCGGTATTATTACCTTAAAAGATACGCAGGTAATTTTATACGATACGCCAGGTATATTTGAGCCGAAAGGGAGCTTAGAGAAAGCAATGGTAAGATGTGCATGGTCTAGTTTGCATAGTGCGGATTTAGTAATGTTAATTATCGATAGTTTAAAACCGTTTGATGATGTAACACACGATATTTTAGATAAGCTTCGCTCACTTAATATTGTTCCGATATTTTTATTGAATAAAATAGATATCGAATCAAAATATCTAGATGACATTAAAGCTTTTTTAATAGGAAATCATCCTGATAGTTTGTTTTTTCCTATATCTGCTTTATCGGGCAAAAATATTAATGGATTACTTGAATATATAACAGGTAAGGCACAAATTGCTCCTTGGCTTTATGCAGAAGATGACATCACGGATTTACCGATGCGTTTTATTGCGGCAGAAATCACAAGAGAGCAATTATTTTTTAATTTGCAGCAAGAGCTACCTTATAAATTAACCGTACAAACCGAAAAGTGGGAAGATCTTAAAGACAAATCCGTAAAGATTAATCAAGTTATAATAGTATCAAGAGCGAGTTATAAAACTATAATACTCGGTAAAAACGGATCGAAAATTAGAGAGATAGGGTCAAAATCTCGAATGCAAATGGAGCGGTTTTTTGGCTTTCCTGTTCATTTATTTTTATTTGTTAAGGTGCATGAACTGTGGGAAAATCACCCAGATTTTTATCAGTATATGAAGATATGAAGCTGTCACCCCGTGGCTTGACTACGGGGTCCAGTATTTTTATAATTATTTTATGGACCCCGTAGTCAAGCCACGGGGTGACACGGGATATATAATCATGATAGTACTTGGGATTGATCCAGCACTTGGGAGTCTTGGATGGGCAGTAGTTGCAAGGCAGTTGACAAAACTGAAATATTTAGCTAGCGGTATTATTAAAACAAATAGTAAAGATGAAATTCATAATAGACTTGCCTGTATTAACAGTACATTAGAAAAAGTAATATTAGAATATCAACCAAATATGGCAGCGATTGAAGAAACATTTGTTAATACTAATAGCGTGACTTCGTTAAAGCTCGGCTATGCTAGAGGTGCGATAATGTCGCTGTGCGGTAGGTATAATTTGGACATTCGGGAATTTAAACCAAATACGGTCAAAAAAACCGTGACCGGTTATGGGCATGCAGAGAAAGATCAAATTTTGCATATGATAAAGCTTTTGCTGCCCGGCACTTCCTTAATTACTAATTCCGATGAAGCTGATGCTATAGCAATCGCTTATACTTGTCATGTTATGAGAGTTAAATGAATCCGGTTATAATATTAGTTGTCCCGCAAATGGGTGAGAATATCGGTGCTACTGCAAGAGCCATGAAGAATTTTGGCTTAAGTGAGCTGAGAATCGTAGCTCCAAGAGATGGCTGGCCAAATGAGCAAGCACGTAGTAATGCAGTCGGAGCGGTTAATATTATAGATAATGCAAAAATTTATGATAACCTAGAGGAGAGCGTTCAAGACCTTGAATATTTATACGCTACTACTTGTATTAAAAGGGCGATGAATAAAGATTACGTATTTTCACAAAATTTGCCTTTAGATTATCCAAATTCTGAAAAAGTTGGGATAATGTTTGGGCGTGAAAATAATGGTCTTAGCAATAAAGAAGTCGCACTCGCTAATAAGATTATCACTATTAACACAACTGAATTTAGCTCGTTAAATATCGCTCAAGCGGTTATTATTATCTGCTATGAATTGTTCCGTAATTTTAAGCCTAGAGAGGATATACATAATATTCAAAAATTAGCTACTAAAGAAGAAATAGAACATTTTTTAACAAATTTATTCGGCAAACTTGATAAAGCCAGATTCTTCAAAGCTCCTGACAAAAAGCCTGCCATGCAGCAAAATATCACTAATATATTTACACGTATCAATAGCCTCTCCTCACCTGAAGTGCAAACACTGCAAGGTATCA
Organism: Rickettsia akari str. Hartford; assembly: GCF_000018205.1. NCBI lineage: Bacteria > Pseudomonadati > Pseudomonadota > Alphaproteobacteria > Rickettsiales > Rickettsiaceae > Rickettsia > Rickettsia akari. The sequence goes on from NC_009881.1 coordinate 166,244, forward strand.
TAAAGTCTTTGTATACTCGATGAACTTCAAAAATTAGCGTGTCGTAGTTCTACAAAAGCTATGGTACTCACGTATTAAGTATACGCTGCGTTCCTCGCCTAGTGAACTCCTCGCTCTTTTTGAAGTTGATTTTCGTCTACCAACTCATTATTTACTTGAGGCATATAAATCCATAAATCTTCATCGTTTATAATTCCAGCTTAGTAAGCTTCTTTAATAACTTCTTTAGGATAGTGAAGAATTATACATTTTTAAGAAAAACATTCTTTTAAACACTTCCAAACAAGTTCAAAAGTAAATTCAAAATCTTTGAATTGTTGCGCCAATATAAGCTCTATCTTCTGTTACATGTTTTAAATTGACATCTTCAAGCGTCATAAAAGTTTTACAATCAAGTTTAAGGTTTATTTTTGAAATATATAATTTTTTTCTCTTTTAATATATTTTCATAAAGTTCACGACTTATTTTAGTACTTTCAAACCTTACACAATCTATTTTTAAAAGCGTGTCTGCATTCTCTATAATATCCATAACTTTTAGCCATTTTTGATCTGTAATATCAGAGAAGATAATTGCAATATCAATATCGGCACGCTCCTCGTTATCTCATCTAGCACGAGAGCCGAAAAGCCATATTTCGTCGACACACGGAAAAGATTGTAGCTTCTTAATGAATATATATTGTTGTATATCTTTATTAATATAATTACCAGCTTTTGATTAAAGATTTAATAATTTCAGCTACTCTTTCTGCTTCATTTAAAGGTTTATAGTCATATGCTTCTAGAGAAATCACTGACTCATCAAAAATTCTTGCTATTTTTTGTTCTACTAATTGTTTTACAAAAATCTTATGTTTTGAGGAATTAAAGTTTTGTGGGCAGAATATATAAAGAGGTTTGCCGCTTGATGCTGCTTCACTGCACATTGAAATCGAGTCGGCCGTAGAGATTATATATTGTGCATTAGCAAGCATAGCTATATAAGGATTATAACCCACTTCTTCATTCGGGTCATAAATAATTGCGGAAGCCGGCATATTATTTTTAATAATTGATTTTACGGCTTGTGGTGTACGTCTGCTGAAACTAATGAACAATGGTATTTGTTGATTAGTATATATTTTATTTAATAATGAAGAAAATAAATTTGCTTCATCTTCGTTGAAATTGAAATTTTTATTATTTCCACCGATTATCACGGCAATAAATTGTTTAAGATTGGGATAATGTTTTTGGAGTTCCAAGTTTGCCGCAGCGCACTTTTTGGTTACGTTATTGATAGCTCCGTTGATTGGGATTGTTATTCCACGAATTGAGCGCGGAATCCAGTCTTCTTTAATTTTTTTTTGGATCCCATTGTCAAGCCATGGGATGACATTTTTGCTATTACTTGAATCATGATAAGGCAGAATAACGGCATCAAATGTATTATAGAGAAGATTAGGCTGCATTATTTGTATTAGCTTGATATCTTTAAATAGGCCTCTTGCACCACTTGCTTCTAATGGTAATTTATGCGTCGATCCGGTACTCGCATCCTCACGTACTAAAGTGTACGCTGCGGTGCTGCGTTCCGTGTATCTTATAAATTCCTCCTTATTAGCTACGTTATGCAAGAGGTCTAATTTCTGTTTTAAATAAAACGCTAAAACTGCTGTTCTTCTTCCGGCAGCAATTATTATGTCAGGCGGGGACTTAGCCAAAATATCCTGTAATAATTCACTTTTTATATGAATAGGATAATATTTTAGTAAAAAATTCGGTAGTTTAGCTAAGCAATTATATTCAAGCCTAATTGTTGTATATTCTTCTGTTAATTTTTCTGCAAGTGCAATAGCCTGATTTGTGTTGCCTGTTCTATCATCTGCAATAACCCATATTTTCATAATAAATATTCTTTTAAAGGTAATGTTAATAAATCTGTTAGAGGTAGTGATTTATCGCAAGCATCGGCTATTTGCGGCATAATCGGGATTTGAGCGATTAGGGGAATATTATATTTTTGCGATAAATGCCAGCCACTATTATTTTCAAACATATAACTCATATTCTCAATTATTCCCAAAATAGGTAAGTTAAGTTTTTGATATAAATCTATAGAACGTATTACATCTATCTCTGATATTTTTTGCGGTGTTGTTACGATTATTACGCCGTCTAAATGATAATTCTCTAAAAGGCTTAAATGAATATCGCCTGTTCCCGGCGGCATATCGATAATGAGATAATCTAAATTATCCCATTTTGTGACTGATGATAATAATTGATTAATGGTCTTACTAGCCATAGGACCACGCCAAATAATTGCTGAATTGTCTTTCACAAAAAAGCCTATAGAAACAACTTGGATGCTTTTTACCGTTATCGGTATTATTCGTCCATCTGTTGTTTTCGGTACTTTGTTAATGCCGACTATATGTGGAATTGACGGACCGTAAATATCGGCATCCACTATGCCTACTCGGTATTTTTCTAGACTCAATTGCTGAGCAATAAGAGCCGATATTGTAGATTTTCCGACTCCGCCTTTACCTGATGCTACTAAGATAATTTTTTTTACGTTTTCTACAATATGCTTTGGTTTTTGAATTTTTTGCTCTATCGGTTTACTTGCCGTAAAAACAATTGATATTTTATTTACTTCCGAAATCTCGCTAAGTTTATTAATTGCCTTAAGTCTGATTTCTTCGGCTTCTAACTTGTTTTTACCTGATATATCTATGGAAAAACCTATATTATTATCCTTAATTATAATATCTGATATAAAGTTATTTAAAAAAGTGCCGTCTTTAAAGGTAATATGCTGAAGTTTATCAATAATTTGCTTTTGGTGTAAATCCGCCATAATTAAATTTCCTTTTTAAGGCTGTTTAAGTTCATAACTTGACGTTATATGCTATAATATATATAATCACTTAATCGTTAAAATAATATAAAAAAGCAAATGCTTAGTAAAAAATATAGCTCGATTTTAAAAAAATCCCCATGGAAAGATTGTGATTCTAATCAAGACGATAACATATTCACAAGACCGCGTAAAAATCAATTTAATTTTGATAAATTTCAATTCCAGTTTAATTTCAATGTTAAAACAATAATTTTAGCTGTTGTCGCAGTGATTGCTTTATGGCTTGCGTCCGGTATTTATGAAATAAAAGAAGGTGATGAAGCAGCGGTAATAAGATTTGGGCGTTTTGTACGTAAGGGCTACCCCGGGCTTAATTATCATTTACCTGTCCCTTTTGAAAAGATAATAGTTGAGAAAGTTAAACAATCACGGCGAATTGAGATTGGTTATCGTACAAATAACTCGGTACGTAGCGGTGGCGATAATACTAAAAATATTGCCGGTGAAAGTATAATGCTTACCGGTGATGAAAATATTGTTGCTTTAAATTGTGACGTAATGTGGCATATTAATAACCTTGAGGATTTTATTTTTAACGTACAAAGACCTGCAGAAACAGTAAAAGCAACAGTAGAAAGTGCTGTTAGAGAAGTAATAGGCAATACTCCTATTTCTTGTGTATTATCTGATCAAAAGCAAGAAATTACTTACAAAATAGAAAAATTAGCACAAAAGATACTGGATAGTTATAATGCCGGTGTGATGATTGAGAAAGTACAATTACTAAAAGCCGAGCCGCCTGCCGAAGTAATAGATTCTTATAGAGACGTGCAAACTTCAAAAGCAGATAAAGAAAAAGAAATAAATCAAGCTCAAGCCTATAATAATAAGATTTTGCCGGAAGCTAGAGGAGCAGCCGCAAAGATTATACAAGAAGCAGAAGGTTATAGAGAAGAAGTTATATCAAAAGCAGAAGGTGATAGCCAAAGATTTAATGCTATTTATAAACAATATACTGTAGGTAGGCAAGTAACTAGAGATAGGTTATATTTAGAAGTAGTCGAAGAGATATTAGGTGGTTCAAATAAAACTATTATTAATAATGCACTACTACCACACATGGTTATAAAATAAAGGCGGTTATCCCGTCATTGCGAGCAGCCGTAGGCTTGCGCGGGCAATCTCATGAAATAATAAAATTCCTGAGATTGCCGCGTCGAGGCTTTACCCCTCCTCGCGGTGACGGAGCTAATAAAAACACAACAAGGAATATTAAATGCAACAAAAGATTTATTATATAATTTTTACAATTGTTTTTGGGATGATACTGATTTTTAGCTCCTTATTTTCAGTTGATCAACGCCAGTCTGCTGTGGTATTCCAGTTTGGTGAGGCAGTGAGAACTATAGAAAATCCAGGACTAAATATTAAAATCCCATTTATTCAAAATGTTGAATTTTTTGATAAGCGTCTTTTAGATGTTGAGGTTGAGGCAAAAGAATTAACGGCTGCTGACGGTAAACGAGTTATTGTTGATGCTTATGCCAAATTCCAAATTAATAATCCTGTAATGTTTTATAAAACGGTACATGATTATCAAGGTGTGAAAATCAGGTTAACTCGTAATCTTGAATCGTCGATGCGTAAAGTGATAGGTAAAATTTCGTTAAGTAGTCTTTTAAGTCGGGAACGTAGTAATGTAATGCTAAATATCTTAAATCAAGTAGACGGAGAAGCTAAAAGCTTTGGAATTGATGTTGTAGATGTTAGAATTTTAAGAGCAGACTTACCGAAAGAAAACAGTGCAGCTATTTATCGTCGTATGCAAACGGCACGTGAAAAAGAAGCGACCCAAATTAGAGCAGAAGGACAAGAAGAGAGCGTACGTATTCGTTCAAAAGCAGATAAAGAAAGTAAAATAATACTTGCCAAAGCTTATAGAGATGCACAAATTATTAAAGGTGACGGCGATGAAAAAGCAGCAAAAATATATAATTCCGCTTATTCCGTCGATCCAGAATTTTACAAATTTTATAGATCACTGTTAGTATATAAAAATTCTTTAAAGAAAGAAGATACTAATTTTGTGATTTCACCGGATGCTGAAGTTTTAAAATACCTTAATTTAACTAAGTAGTGTGATGAATCTGAAAATAGTTCTTGTTATAATAATTTTAATATCAAGTAACGTTATTCTAGCAAAAGAAAATAATAAGTCTTTAAAATTAGCGGATCAAGCAGAGAATGAATTTACGGCAATAAATTCTGCACCTTTAAAAGTAAGTGAAGCTGCTCGTTATAGTTTTGCTGATATAGTTGAGCCGTTAATTCCCGCAGTTGTTAATATTTCAACAATAGAATATGTTAATAGTAAGTCGGAAAATGCTGAGAAAGATCCGCTGCAAGAAACAAATCCTTTAGACTTTATTAATTATTTTTTAGAAAAGTTAAATATTCCATTGAATTTGGAAGAAATCGATCAAACTCCAAAAATTGTTCCGCTTGGTTCAGGATTTATTATTGAGCCTAACGGTTTAATAGTCACTAACTATCATGTCATTGCAAATGTTAATAAAATTAATATAAAGCTTGCAGATAATACTGAATTACCTGCTAAGCTAATAGGTAGCGATACTAAAACCGATTTAGCTCTCTTAAAAATAGATAGTGATGAGCCTTTACCTTTTGTTGAGTTTGGAGATTCAAATGATGCAAGAGTAGGAGATTGGGTTATTGCAATCGGTAATCCGTTCGGTAATCTAGGTGGTACGGTGACAAGCGGTATTATATCCTCTAAAGGGCGGGATATTGATATAGATACAGACAATATAGTCGATAATTTTATTCAAACGGATGCTGCAATTAATAACGGTAATTCCGGCGGTCCTATGTTTAATTTGGATCAGAAAGTAATCGGAGTAAATACGGCGATTTTTTCACCACTCGGTACTAATATAGGTATAGGTTTTGCTATTCCATCAAATACTGCAAAGCCTATAATCGAACGTCTTAAGAAAGATGGAAAAGTAAGTAGAGGACGCCTTGGAGTAACAATACAAGATTTAACCGAGGAAATTTCTGAAGGGCTAGGACTTAAAGACACTAACGGTGTGTTAGTAGCTAAAGTACAAGAAGACGGTCCAGGTGATCAAGCGGGTATTAAAACGGGTGATATAATAATAGAGTTTGGAGATATACCGGTTAAAAACACTAAAAAATTACGTGTAATTATTGCAGATACTCCTATTAATCAAGAAGTAAAATTAAAAATACTACGTGATAAAAAAGTGCTTGAATTGCCTATTAAGATTACTTCAGATAATGAAGAAGTTACCAATGATTCTACAGAAGAGACGAATAAAGAAGAAATAACAAACAAAGAAGAAAATAGTTTATCTATTACTAAAAATAATATTACTTTTAGTAATATTACTGAAGCACTAAGAAAAAAATATACTATTCCTCAAGATAAAACGGGAATAGTTATAACAAATATTGATGCAGAAGAAAGTAGTTTCAAAATTGGTGATCTGATAACCAATATTAATCAGGAAAGCGTAGACGATATAAGTAAGCTAGAAGAATTATATGAAAATGCTAAAAAATCAAATAAGCAAAATATTTTGCTCTTGATTGAAAGGTGTGATACAAGTGTGTTCATGCCGTTATCGGTGGTGTAGAGTCCTGTCGTCATTGCTAGGAGCCGTAGGCGGACGCGGGGGGCAATGGCGTTAACAATAATAATACATAAATAATTTATGAGTGAAAAAATAGCAATTTTAAGTGCGTATAGTTTTGTTAATATAGAAGAACCGGCGAATTTGATACCAAAGCTTTTGCTTATCGGTAAAAGAAAATATGTTAGAGGTACTATTTTATTAGCTAATGAAGGCTTTAACGGTTCTTTTTCAGGTTCATACGAAAATGTAAATCTTGTACTTGAAGAACTAATAAAGCTAACAGGTCCCAAAGATGTGAACGTTAAAATAAATTATAGTGATGTTCATCCTTTTCAAAAGTTGAAGGTAAGGCTTAAGAAAGAGATCGTAGCGATGAATGTTGAAGGTTTGAATGTGGATTTATTTAAAGGCGAATATATAGAGCCGAAAGATTGGGACGAATTTATCACAAAACAAAATGTTATAGTAATAGATACCCGTAATGATTATGAAGTAGAGGTTGGTACATTTAAATCGGCAATTAGTCCTAATACTAAAACATTTAAGCAGTTTCCTGCTTGGGTTCAGAAGAATCAAGGATTGCTCAAAGGTAAAAGAATTGCTATGGTTTGTACAGGTGGTATTAGGTGTGAAAAATCCACCAGCTTACTTAAAAGCATAGGTTATGATGAGGTGTATCATTTGAAAGGTGGTATATTGCAATATCTAGAAGATACGCAAAATAAGAATAATTTATGGCAAGGTGCATGTTTCGTCTTTGATGATAGAAGAGCAGTAGCGGATGATTTATCGCCCGTAGCAGGGCATTGGTTACAGAGATAGATGTCAGTGACATAGTGGTGTATATGAAAATGTATAAGATGTCATTCCATACCTGATCGTCATTGTGAGCAGCCGTAGGCTGCGTGGCAATCTCATGAAATAATAACACACTCATGAGATTGCTTCCTCAAAACTTGCAGTTTTTCTTCGCAATGACGTTATGTAAGTTTTTTATTATTAATATTATGACTAAAACCAAACAAGAAATTTATAATAAGCGTCCGATTTCGCCGCATTTAACTATATATAAGCCGCAAATAAGCTCTACTTTGTCGATTTTGCATCGTATAACCGGCGTAGCTTTGTTTTTTGCGGTGTCAATCTTGGTGTGGTGGTTGATTCTTAGTAAATATGATAATAATTATTTACAATTTGCTAAATGCTGTATTATAAAAATATGCTTAGTAGCAGTAAGCTACTCTTGGTTTTATCATTTATGTAATGGTATCCGTCATTTATTTTGGGATATCGGTTACGGATTTTCTATAAAAGCAGTGAATATCACCGGTTGGTGTGTAGTGGTAGGATCTTTATTATTAACTATGTTACTATGGGTATGAAAGTATACTTGGTGAATTTCAAAAATTGGCTACGTCGTTCTCAAAGAGCTGTGGTGCTAACGTATTAAGTGTACGTTCTGTTCCTCGCCTTATGAACTTCTTGCTCTTTGTAAAATGGACCTTAGTCTACCGATTCTTCATTTACTCGGAGTATATAGATATGATTGTAATTGTAAGGTTTTACAAAGTTTTTGGTGTCATTCCAGCGAAAGCGGGAATGACACCAATACAAAATATGTTTAGAGAAAATTAATGGTATATGATTTTAAAGTAGAAATTGTAAAAGCCAAAAATAGCGGTTCTGCTAAAAGTGGTTCTCATCGTTGGTTGTCGCAAAGAATAACGGGGATTATATTAGCTTTATGTTCTATATGGTTAATATATTTTATGCTAACTAACAAAAATAATGACATAAATATTATTATGTGGGAGCTTAAAAAGCCTTTTAACGTAGTAGCATTGTTAATTACGGTGGCTATTTCGTTGTATCATTCAATGCTTGGTATGCGTGTAGTGATTGAGGATTATATAAGTTGTCACAAATTACATAATATCTTGATTATAATAGTGCAATTATTTTGCATTGTGACTATTACTACTTTTGTAGTAGCGATGTTTTATATTGGATGAATTATAAGGTAATTTATTATGGATATAATAGTAATCGCAAAAAAGTTAATTCAGGAATGTATAGTAATGCGAGTGCGGTAGTAGCAGAAGCTTTAGGATTGATAGATAAATTTGAAAAAGCACAAAGTATTAAATGCGACTTGCTGTGTTAAGCTGTAGGTGTAGTAATATATCAAGCAGAGAATAACATATTTAGTGAGAAATCAATTTTAGATTTGATGGATGATGAGTAAGATAGTGTCTTATAACTTAACTAAAATTGCTGAAAATGATTTGCTGCAAATAAAGTATTGTAGTGCAGAAGTATTTTGGCAAGAGATAGCAAGAAAATATTTAATTCAAATACATAATAGATGTATAGAAATTTGTAATTTTCCAAATATAGGGATAAATCGTCCGGAAATTTTTAAAAATATAAAATCAATAATTTTTAATAGCAATATAATACTGTATTTCGTGATTGAAAATGAAATTAGTATACTTAGGATGTGCATAAAAATATAGATATAACTGGAATATAGAGTAACAAATTAATTTAATGAACAAAGCATATAATATCATACATCATAAATTTGACGTAGTAGTTGTAGGTGCAGGCGGAGCTGGTCTTCGTTCTGCATTTGGTATGGCTCAAGAAGGGCTAGACACCGCCTGTATAACTAAGCTATTTCCGACTCGTAGTCATACTGTGGCTGCTCAGGGCGGAATCAGTGCAGCTCTTGGGAATATGGGCGAAGATGATTGGCGTTGGCATATGTATGATACAGTAAAAGGTTCAGACTGGTTAGGTGATCAGGATGCCATCGAGTATATGTGCAAGAATGCTCCCGATGCGATTTTAGAGCTTGAGCATTACGGAGTACCTTTTTCAAGAACTAAAGAGGGAAAAATTTATCAGCGTCCTTTTGGCGGTATGACAACAGAGTACGGTAAAGGAAAAGCGGCTCAGCGTACATGTGCTGCGGCAGATCGTACTGGGCATGCCATACTCCATACGTTATATCAGCAGTCACTAAAGCATAAAGTGCAGTTTTTTGTTGAGTATTTTGCTATTGATCTATTGATGGAAGACGGCGAATGTAGAGGCGTAGTTGCTTGGAATTTAGATGATGGGAGACTGCATTGTTTTAGAGCTCATAATGTAGTGCTTGCAACGGGAGGATATGGGCGTGCTTATTTTTCAGCAACGTCTGCTCATACTTGTACGGGCGACGGGGGAGGTATGGCGATTAGAGCAGGTTTGCCGCTGCAAGATATGGAGTTTGTACAGTTCCATCCGACAGGCATATATTCGGCTGGCTGTCTTATTACCGAGGGAGCTAGAGGTGAAGGGGGATATCTTGTTAATGTAAACGGAGAGCGTTTTATGGAGCGTTACGCTCCTGCTGCAAAGGATTTAGCTTCAAGAGACGTGGTTTCAAGAGCGATGACTATCGAGATTCGTGAAGGGCGAGGAGTCGGCGAGCATAAAGATCATGTATTCCTGCATTTAAATCATTTATCGCCTGAGATTTTACATAGTCGTTTGCCAGGTATTGTGGAGACGGCTAAAATTTTTGCCGGTGTTGATGTCACTAAAGAGCCGATACCAGTACTTCCTACAGTTCATTATAATATGGGAGGGATACCGACTAATTACCACGGTCAAGTCATAATCAAAGACGGTAAAAATCACAATAGCGTAGTAAAAGGACTTATGGCAATCGGTGAAGCAGCTTGTGTATCGGTACACGGTGCTAACAGGCTTGGGTCAAATTCTTTGCTTGATTTGGTGGTATTTGGTAGAAGCTCTGCATTAAAAGCAGCTGAACTTATCAAACCGGCAAGTCCACATAAGCCATTAAAAGAAGAAAGCCTTGAGAAAATTATAAATAGATTTGATAAAATTCGTTATAATAACGGTAATATTTTAACTGCAGATTTAAGGCTTAAAATGCAAAGAACTATGCAAAGTCACGCTTCGGTATTTAGAACTCAAGAGGTACTAGACGAAGGAGCAGGAATGATTAGTGAGATAAGAAGCGGCTATAAAGATATAAAAATTAACGATAAATCTTTAATTTGGAATAGTGATTTAGTAGAAGCCTTAGAGCTAGATAATCTACTTGATCAAGCTTTGGTTACAGTATATTCGGCAGCTGCAAGGAAAGAAAGCAGAGGAGCTCATGCTAGGGAAGATTATCCTGGTCGTAATGATGAAGATTGGATGAAACATACTCTTAGTTCTATCGATGCAGCAGGTAAAGTAGTTCTTGATTATAAACCTGTAACGCTAACCACTTTAACCGATGAGATAAGTACAATTCCACCAGCAAAAAGAGTGTATTAATGTATTATATACTCGGTGAATTTCAAAAATTGGCCTCTCGTTGTTTCGTAGATATCAAATCGTCATTGTGAGGAGGCATTGTTGCGTAGACTCCCAGTCGTCATTGCTAAGAAGAATTACGTAGTAATTCGAAGAAGCAATCCGGTTAAAAAATACTAATTTATAGCATTTTTTGTTTTTTCCTAGATTGCCACGTCGCTTCGCTCCTTGCAATGACGATAAGGCTGATTCGTATTGGAATAAATCTATAATAATTTATGTTTGAGTATTTAATAAAATTTTATCCAAAAATCCTCTTTATTGTAGAGGGGACTCTAGTAACTTTAAAATATAGCATTATTGCCGTTATATTGGGTTTAGTGATAGGGATGCTGCTCGCTATTTGTAAGGTAAATAAGAATCGTGCTTTAAGGCTCTGTGCAAATTTCTATACTTCTATTTTCAGAGGTACTCCTTTATTAATTCAATTAACTATTATTTATTTTGCTTCACCTTATATCATAGGCGTTAAATTTAGTGTGTTTATGGCTGGAGCTATTGCTTTTTCCCTTAATTCGGGAGCATATGTTTCCGAAGTAATCAGGGCTGGTATTAATGCAGTTGATAAAGGGCAATTTGAAGCGGCTGAAGCTCTTGCTATTCCAAAGTTTTTAATAATGAAAGATATCATTCTGCCACAAGCAGTTAAAAATATCTTTCCGTCATTAGTAAATGAGCTTGTAAATTTGATTAAAGAATCAGCAATTATTTCTATGCTTGGAGAAATGGATTTAATGCGTAGAGCACAAATTGTATCAATTGAAACATATAATTATTTTTTTCCAATGTCTATTGCTGCTTGCTGTTATTATATTTTAGTGATGTTAATCAGCTTTATAGCGAAAATAATTGAGAAAAAAATGATTGTTAATTAAAACATACTTGCTTTTATGGAAAAAGTCATTATAATCTGAATCTAGTGTATTTTACAAATTCTTATAATTTGTATTTAGAAATTATTCAAAATAAAGGGTGGAAGTATTTTGCTCCCTTTATTTATCTGTATATATAAGTTTTTTGGAGTATTTTTTAATGCCGACATATAATCAGTTAGTACGTTTTGGGAGAAAGTCAAAAACTCGTAAGAGCAAATCTCCTGCCTTAGAATCTAATCCTTTTAAAAGTGGTGTTTGCCTAGTTGTAAAAACCGTTACCCCTAAAAAGCCTAACTCTGCACTTCGTAAGATTGCAACGGTGCGTTTAAGTAATAAAAGAACAGTAAATGCATATATTCCCGGTGAAAAGCATAGTGTAAAGGAGCATGATAGGGTATTAGTAAGAGGCGGTCAGGTGCCTGATCTTCCGGGTGTGAAATATCATATCGTACTCGGTGCATATGATATTTCTGGAGTTAAAGGACGTAAGCAAGGTCGTTCACGTTATGGTGCTCCTTGTAAACAAATTGCAGTTACAAAAAAATAAATGATTAGTTAGAGAGAAAAAATAAAATGTCACGTCGTCACGCCGCCGAAAAGCGGGTAATTTTACCTGATATGAAATATAACAGTATTTTACTGTCAAGATTTATCAATAATATTATGAAAAAAGGGAAGAAGGCCCTTGCAGAGAAAATTGTTTATTCAGCCTTTAATAAAATCGAAAAGAAGCATCGAGTCGATCCGTATCAAACCTTTAATAATGCTATGCATAACGTGAAGCCACATTTAGAAGTAACTTCGGTGAGGGTTGGAGGAGCTAATTATCAAGTTCCGACGCATGTTGATGAAAGAAGGGGGTATGCTCTTGCTAGCCGTTGGATTATTAATGCTGCGTCAAAACGTTCTGAAAAAATGATGATTGATAAACTTGCCGAAGAGCTGTTTGAAGCTTCTAATAATAGAGGCGTCGCTATTAAGAAGAAAGAAGATACTCATAAAATGGCTGAAGCGAATAAAGCTTTCTCTCATTTTAGCCCTAAAAAAATGCAATAAGGTAGGGTATATAATGAGTAAAATGAATAAACTTGAGCATATTCGTAATATAGGAATATGTGCTCACATTGATGCTGGTAAAACCACAACTACCGAACGTATTTTATATTATACAGGTAAATCACATAAAATAGGTGAAGTTCATGATGGCGGTGCTACCATGGACTGGATGGAGCAGGAGCAAGAACGCGGTATAACTATTACCTCAGCTGCTACCACTTGTAGATGGCAAGATAAGATAATTAATATTATTGATACTCCCGGACACGTTGATTTTACTATCGAAGTAGAACGTTCGCTTCGTGTTCTTGACGGTGCGGTTGCAGTATTTGACGGTGTAGCAGGTGTTGAACCTCAGTCTGAAACAGTTTGGAGGCAAGCAGATAAATATAATGTGCCTAGAATGTGTTTTGTCAATAAAATGGACAGAATGGGAGCGGATTTTTATAGATGCGTTGAAATGATCAAAGATCGTTTAGGGGCAAAACCGCTTGTTCTTCAGTTGCCTGTGGGGATTGAAGAAAATTTTAAAGGTATAATTGATCTTGTTAAAATGAAAGCAGTGATTTGGAAAGATGAATCACTTGGTGCTGAGTATTGTGAAGAAGATATACCTGCAGATATGAAAGACAAGGCTGAAGAATATCGTGCTAAATTGCTTGATATGGTTGTTGAGTTAGATGACACGATTATGGAAAAATATTTATCAGGTGAAGAAGTAACAGAAGAAGAGATTAAAAGATTAATCAGAAAAGGTACTATTTCAGCAGCATTTTATCCAGTTTTATGCGGTAGTGCTTTTAAAAATAAAGGAGTACAGCCTTTACTTGATGCTGTAGTATACTTCCTACCTTCGCCTATTGATATAGGTATAGTAAAAGGTATAGAAGTAAGTACCGGTGAAGAAAAAGATTTTCCTGTTTCGGTAATTGAGCCTTTTGCAGCTTTAGCATTTAAAATTATGAATGACCCGTTTGTCGGTTCATTAACTTTTATTAGAATATATTCAGGTAAAATTGCTTCAGGAATTACTGTTATTAATACCGTAAAGAATAAAAAAGAAAAAATCGGTAGAATGCTATTAATGCATGCTAATAATCGTGAAGACGTAAAAGAAGCATCAGCAGGTGATATAGTAGCTTTAGCAGGTCTTAAAGATACTACCACCGGTGATACGTTGTCTGATGTGGATAAGCAAGTAATCTTAGAAAGAATGGAATTTCCGGAGCCGGTTATTGAGCTTGCGGTAGAACCTAAATCAACAGCAGATCAAGAAAAAATGGGTCTAGCACTTTCTCGTTTAGCAGCTGAAGATCCATCATTTAGAGTTTCAATGGATCATGAAACAGGGCAAACAGTGATAAAAGGAATGGGAGAACTCCATTTAGAAATTATCATTGATCGTATGAGAAGAGAGTTTAAGGTCGAAGCAAATATTGGAGCTCCTCAAGTCGCATATCGTGAAACTATAACAAAAGCTTGCGAGATCGATTATACACATAAGAAACAATCCGGCGGTGCAGGACAATTTGCTCGTGTAAAAATTATTTTTGAGCCTTTAAAAGAGGTAAAAGATCTAGAAGATGAAGACAAAAATAAAACTTTTGTCTTTGCAAGTAAAATCGTTGGTGGTGCCGTGCCTAAAGAATATATACCGGGTGTTGAAAAAGGTTTAAATAATATTAGAGAAACCGGTGTTATTGCCGGTTATCCTATGATTGACTTTAAAGCGACTTTAGTTGACGGTGCGTTTCATGATGTAGATTCTAGTGTATTGGCGTTTGAAATTGCAGCAAAAGCGGCGTTTAGAGAGGGGATGCCGAAAGGTGACCCTAAATTACTTGAGCCGATTATGAAAGTTGAAGTTATCACTCCTGATGAATATATGGGTGATATTATAGGTGACTTAAATAGTCGTAGAGGACAAATTCAAAGCATGGATCCAAGAGGAAACGCTCAAGTAGTTACTGCGAACGTTCCTTTAGCAGAAATGTTTGGTTATGTTAATACGCTTAGGTCTTTATCTCAAGGTAGAGCTCAGTTTAGTATGATATTCTCTCATTATGATCAAGTGCCGAGTCAGGTAGCTGATATTATTAAAGCTAAAAAATAATTGATGGATCTAATTAGATATAATTAATGTCATGTCTTGCGAAGGTAAATGTTGTTTTACTAATGAATATTTTTAATAAATTCATTGATTTTTTATTAAAAGTATGATAGGAGTGTAGCTCAATTGGTAGAGCGCCGGTCTCCAAAACCGGAGGTTGCGGGTTCGATGCCTGTCGCTCCTGCCATGATAGGTTTAGAGTTTTTTTGCTATAAAATGTAGAATTTTTACAAAATTTGCTTATAGAGAAGCAGTTGCAAGAGATATTTCACCGCGAATTGAAGCGTACATGTTAGTATGTAAGAATTCCAGTGTTGGATCATTGTCTCTAGAAGTAGAGTGTTGTAAGAAGTCTAATAAATTACCTAACAAAAATATGTTTAAAGAATATAAAATTTATAAGTTGTGTGAACAAGTTAAACAAGAAATTTATAAGGTAGTTTGGCCAACTAAAAAAGAGCTTGTTGCTTCAACATTGGTAGTAGTAGCAGCAGTTTTTATTTTTAGCCTAATTTGTTTGGTACTTGATTATAGTATACATAACATAATGCAGCTTTTGCTTAATATCGGCAAATTAGTATAAGGAATAAATTGTGACAGAACAGAGTATAGATAATGTATTGTCTTCTTCTGAAAGAAATGTAAAGCAGTGGTATGTAGTACATACGGTATCAGGAGCAGAGAAACGTATAAAAGAAGATCTGCTGAGAAAAATCGCTAAACAGAAAATGACAGATTTTTTTGAAGATATATTAATACCTGTTTTTGGAGTTTCTGAAGTTAAACGCGGTAAAAATGTCAAGGTAGAAAAAAAACTAATGCCGAGTTATATCTTGATAAAGATGAATATAACTGATAAATCTTGGCATTTAGTAAAAAATATATCTGGGGTAACCGGCTTTTTAGGAAGTAAAACCACGCCAAAAGCTCTTACGGACAGCGAAATACAGAATATTTTTAATAATCTGGAAGCAGAAGCTAAAGAAGCAAAGAATTCTAAAGTGTATGAAGTTGGTGAAATCGTGATTGTTACAGACGGTCCTTTTGAAACTTTCACCGGTATGGTAGAAGAAATAGATCAAGAAAAAAATAGGTTAAAAGTTTCAGTATCAATATTTGGTAAAGCAACTCCAATAGAACTAAATTTTAACCAAGTAAAGAAAAATAATTAAAAGTAATTAGATTTTTGTACTAATCGGTATATTGTGTTGTATGTTGTTGCTATTGGTCTAATAAAGATCGCTGGTGTCATTCTTGTGAAAGCAGGAATCCGGCACAACGTATAAAACACTTGTTTTTAAGATATATTTTATTTTAGATTCCTGCTCTCGCAGGAATGACAAATGTATACACTATTAATTTAAGAGAAAATAAGGATATTTATAAATGTCTCAGAAGGCAATAAAAGGTTATATTAACTTGATAATTCCAGCCGGTGGCGCTACTCCTGCTCCTCCTATAGGACCGGCCCTTGGGCAAAGAAAAGTTAATATTAAAACATTTTGTGATGAATTTAATAATAGTACAAAAGATATGGACAAAGGAGTACCTTTGCCAACTTTAATTACTGTTTATGAAGATAGTAGTTTTTCTTTTAAAATCAAAACTCCTCCTGCCTCTTATTTTTTAAAGAAATATGCTAAAATTACTAAAGGTTCTAGTGCTACTAAGAAAGAAGCCGTGGTAGGTAAAGTTACTATGGATGATTGTCGTGAAATTGCAAAATTAAAAATGCCTGATTTAAATACAAAAGATATTGAAGCAGCAACAAAAATTATTTGTGGTAGCGCTGCATCTATGGGACTTGAAGTGGTAGGGAATTAATTATTATGTCAAATAAGAAAGATATTACCGTAAAAATGAGCGGCGGTAAAAAAATAAGAGAAGCTCGAGAAAAAGTAAAACCAGATACTTTATATAATTTGACAAATGCAGTTGAGCAATTAAAATCAGCATCATATGTTAAATTTGATCCAACCTTAGAAATAGTTATGAAGCTTGGAATTGATCCTAGGCATTCCGATCAAATGGTACGTGGTGTAGTTAATTTACCTGCCGGTACAGGTAAAATCGTAAGAGTTGCCGTTATTTGTAAAGAAGAAAGAGAAGAAGAAGCTAAAAGTGCAGGTGCAGATTTAGTAGGTTCAACAAATATAATTGATGAAATTAAATCAGGGAAAATTAATTTTGATGTATGTATAGCTACTCCCGATATGATGGCAGCTATAGGTTCAGTTGCAAGGATTTTAGGACCAAAAGGTTTAATGCCTAACCCTAAACTTGGTACCGTAACTTTGGATATTAAAAATGCTATTAAAAATGCTAAAAGCGGTCAGGTAGAATATAGAGCAGAGAAATCAGGTATAATTCATGCAGGGCTTGGAAAATTGTCTTTTTCAGACCAAGATTTATTAAAAAATTTAAATGCGTTTATTGAGGCAGTAATTAAAGCGAAACCTTCCGGATTAAAAGGAAGTTATTTAAAAGCAATGTATTTATCTTCTACTATGGGAGCATCGGTACAAATAGATTTGACTAGTATAGCATAATGTTTATAGCGGTTTAACGGTAGTATAGTAAAAAATTTGTTATTTAAGTATTTGTATCAGTTTAAATATATTAAACTGTGTTATAAAAGGAGAATTAAAAGGTGTTAAGATCAGAAAAACCGGTAGCAGTAGGGGATGTTGTAAATATTTATAAAGAATCGCCATCCATAATTATTACTCGTTATCATGGGTTAACCGTTAGTCAAGTGAGTTCACTTAGAGAATCACTTAAATCTAGAGAAGCAGGTTTTAAAGTAGTTAAAAATACTTTAGCAAAAATAGCTGCAAAGCAAACAGGGCTTGATAGTATTGCTAATTTATTTGCAGGCCCTACTGCTATTGTTTATTCTAAAGAACCGGTTGAGATGGCAAAATTAGTAGTTAATTTTGCTAAGTCTAATGGTAATCTCAAGATTGTTGGTGGAATAGTCGATAATCGCGTATTAGATGAATATTCAATAAAAGAACTTTCTAAGCTACCTTCACTTAATGAGCTTAGAGGTAAAATTGTTTGGTTATTACAAGCACCGTCTACTAAGGTTGTAGGTGTTTTACAAGCCCCGTCTGTGAGTATGGCGAGAGTACTACAAGCACATGCTAGTAAAAATTAATTTAAAGGTTACTGCACTAGGGATTTTAATTGATAATTAAAGAGCTTTTAGAGTGAAAATTAATAAGGTTTTGTAGGCGTGTTCTTATGTTAAAAAATCTTATCATTTGCAGCAAAAAAGAGTGTAATTAACTTTGAAATACCTGATGCAGTAATCACTCAATATAAAAAAAGTAAAAAGGAAAAAATTATGGCAGATTTAGCTAAAATTGAAGAACAATTATCATCATTAACATTAATGCAAGCAGCTGAGCTTGTGAAAATGCTAGAAGAAAAATGGTGCGTATCTGCAGCAGCACCTGTAGCTGTAGCAGCTGCCGGAGCAGCCCCTGCGGCTGAAGCAGTTGCTGAAAAAACTGAGTTTGAGATAGTTTTAATTGCTGCAGGTGATAAGAAAGTTGAAGTAATCAAAGCCGTAAAAGATATTACGGGTCTTGGTTTAATTGAAGCTAAGAAATTAGTTGATGAAGCTCCAAAGCTTATGAAAAGCAATGTGAAGAAAGCAGAAGCTGAAGAAATCAAAGGTAAGTTAGAAGCTGCCGGAGCAAAAGTTGAATTAAAATAATTATTTTTAGGTTCTTTAAAGAAAAATTAAATGATTAGTATTTTTAGATATTTTTAGGTAAAAATTAATAAGATTCTTGTTGGAGCAGTTATCTGTATTCAAAAAAATCTTGTGGTTTTTAATCGAAAATAACTAAATATAGATTAATTTTTTTACAGAACCTAATATTTTTTGCATTACATGATAAAATATTTTATAGATTTAAATTAACTTTTTAAAAGCTAAAAAGCCTTATTTTAGTAATGAAATTCGAATAAGGCTTTTTTGTTTAAAAATTATTTTAAATCTAATTTAAGTTATTTTTTTGAAATAGGTTAAAGCTATTACATTGAAAATCTTATTGATTAAAATAGTTTTGTTAGTACCATACGTCTAGAAATTTAAATTATTGAACTTTTCTAGGTGTTGTGAACATTTATAATTGATTGTTAATAAAAATTAATGAGATTTTTGAATGAATAGTACCTAATTTTTTGTAACAAACAAATAACCAAAATCAAATCTTTTTGGAAATGTTCGCAGAGCCTACACAAGATCTAAATAGGACACTTATTAGGTTTCTTTAATTTAAGTGCTATGTAAAAAAATTTAAAGCAGTATATTGTATTTTACTGCAAATTATAGGCATTTTATCGTTTAAAATATAAATAATTTAAATTTTATATACAGAACTTATGTTTTGAACACTTGTGATTAATTATTATAATTAGAAGATATTTTAAAGCAAAAATTAATAAGATTTTTGAGAGGAGAGTTTATTACTAATTTCACAAAAAACTTATGATTTACAGCTAAAAAGAGTCATAATTATAATTGTTCTATTAAAAATGCATAGGACCTAATCACTTCAATACGGGCAGTAATTTTATCAGTCGGGAGATTATATGGTTTCATTAAGGGATAATATAGAAGCACAACCCTTGTCACATAATAGAAGAATAAGAAAAAATTTCGGTCACATAAATTTAGTAGCAGATATACCAAATTTGATTGAAATTCAAAAAAATTCATATGAAAAAAACTTTCTACAGTTAAATATTAAAGATTCTGAAAGAAAAAATAAAGGTTTACAATCTATATTAAACTCAATTTTTCCTATTTCAGATTCCTCCAATATTGCTAATTTAGAATTTGTAAAATATGAATTCGATACTCCAAAATATGATGTAGAAGAATGTAGTCAAAGAAGTTTAAGTTATGCTGCTCCTCTTAAAGTTACTTTAAGGTTAAGTATTTGGGATATAGATGAGGATACCGGTACTAGAGAAATTAAAGGGATTAAAGAGCAAGAAGTATATATGGGTGATATCCCATTAATGACTAAAAACGGTACTTTTATCATTAATGGTACAGAAAGGGTAGTTGTGTCGCAAATGCATCGCTCACCTGGTGTATTCTTTTATCATGATGAAGGAAAAGTCCACTCTTCCGGCAAGCTTTTATATTCTGCTCGTGTTATTCCATATAGAGGATCTTGGCTTGATTTAGAATTCGATGCTAAAGATGTTCTTTATTTCAGGATTGATAGAAAAAGAAAGCTTTATGCTACTACTTTGCTTAGAGCTATAGGTATGAGTACTGAAGAAATTATAAAATTTTATTATAATTCAGTAACTTATAAGCTTGTTAAAAAGAAAGGTTGGGCGGTTAAATTTATACCTAAGCATATTACTGCTCATCGTTTAACCAGTGATTTAGTAGATGCAGATACTGGAAATGTTCTACTGAAGGCAGGACAAAAAATTACCCCGCGTTTGGCTCAAAAATATTGTGCTGAAGGTATTAATAATATTTTAGTAGCTCATGAAACTTTAATCGGCAAATATCTATCCGAAGATTTAAGAGATCCTGCAAGCGATGAAGTATTAGCAAAAATCGGTGAAATAATAACTAGCGATATGCTAAATGTTATTAATGATCTTAAAATTAAAAATGTTAACGTATTAGTAATCAACCCTCAGTCCGGTCCATATATAAGAAATACCTTATTTGCTGATAAGAATCAGGACCGTGAGGCAGCATTATGTGACATTTTTAGAGTTTTAAGACCAGGTGAACCTACTAATATAGAAGCGGCTGAAAGCCTGTTTTATAATTTATTCTTTGATTCTGAAAGATATGATCTTTCAGAAGTCGGACGAATAAAAATGAATTCTAGGTTAGGGCTTAGTATTTCTGAAGAAGTTACGGTTTTAACAATTGATGATATTAAAAATATCGTAAGAGTTTTGGTAGAGCTTAAAGATGGTAAAGGTATAATAGACGATATTGATCATTTAGGTAATAGAAGGGTTAGATCGGTAGGTGAATTGATAGAAAATCAATTTAGAATAGGTTTAGTCCGAATGGAAAAATCTGTAATTGAAAGGATGTCGGCAGGTGATGTTGATACCGTAATGCCTCATGATTTAGTAAATTCCAAGATTTTAGTTTCAGTCGTAAAAGAATTTTTTAGTACCTCCCAATTATCACAATTTATGGATCAAACAAATCCATTATCGGAAATAACACATAAAAGAAGGCTGTCGGCACTCGGTCCTGGAGGTCTTAGTCGAGATCGAGCAGGTTTTGAGGTGCGTGATGTACATCCTACTCATTACGGGCGTATTTGTCCTATTGAAACACCTGAAGGTCAGAATATCGGGTTAATTAACTCTATGGCTACTTACGCTAGGATAAATAAACACGGTTTTATAGAGAGTCCGTATAGAAAAGTTAAAGATGGGCGTGTAATCGATGAAGTGATATATCTTTCTGCTATTGAAGAAGGTAAATACAAAATCGGACAGGCAAATTCTAAAGTTGATCGAGATGGAAAGCTGCAAGGAGAGTTTATTAATTGTCGTGTTGAAGGCGGTAATTTTGTAATGGTAGAACCGCATGAGGTAGATTTTATTGATGTGACTCCTATGCAGGTAGTATCGGTTGCGGCTTCTCTTATACCGTTCTTAGAAAACGATGATGCTAACCGTGCTTTGATGGGGTCAAACATGCAAAGACAAGCTGTTCCTTTAATTAAAACGGATGCACCTTTTGTAGGTACCGGAGTTGAAGGGGTAGTAGCTAAAGATTCTGGAGCGTCTGTGCTTGCATTACATGACGGTATTGTTGAGCAGGTAGATTCAAATAGAATCGTGATTAGAACTCTAGAACAAAAAATTGATGGTTCTCCTTCTGTTTATATTTATAATTTATTAAAATTCCAAAAGTCCAATCATAATACTTGTATAAATCAAAAGCCTTTAGTTCAGGTTGGTCATTATGTTAAGAAAAACGATATTATAGCTGACGGTCCTAGTACGGATAACGGTGAAATTGCTTTAGGTAGAAACGTGCTTGTGGCTTTCTTACCTTGGAACGGTTACAATTTTGAAGATTCAATTTTAATATCTGAACGTATAGTAAAAGAGGATATATTTACATCGATTCATATTGAAGAATTTGAAGTAATAGCTAGAGATACACGCCTTGGTCCTGAAGAAATTACCCGTGATATACCGAATGTAAGTGAAGAAGCGTTGCGTCATCTTGATGAAGTCGGAATAATTTATGTAGGTGCAGAAGTAAAAGCCGGTGATATTTTAGTCGGAAAAGTAACACCGAAAAGTGAATCGCCTATTACTCCTGAAGAGAAGCTACTACGTGCTATTTTTGGGGAGAAAGCTTTTGATGTAAAAGATTCATCGCTGCATGTACCTTCTGGAGTGAGCGGAACTGTAGTAGAAGTAAGGGTCTTTTCTCGTAGGGGTGTAGAAAAAGACCAGCGAGCTATTGCTATTGAAAAACAACAAATTGAAAAATTAGCAAAAGACAGAGATGATGAATTAGAAATTATTGAGCATTTTGTGTTTAGTTTGCTTGAAAAGCTTTTAGTAGGGCAGGTGATTATTAACGGTCTTAAGCAAGTAAAAGCAGGACAAACTATTACTACTGAAATGCTAAAAGGTTTATCTAAAGGGCAGTTTTGGCAGCTTACTGTGGAAGATGCAAATGTAATGAATGAAATAGAGCAGATAAAGATTCATTATGATGAGAAAAAAGATGCCCTCAATAAAAGATTTGCTACTAAGGTAGAGAAATTGCAAAGCGGTGATGATTTACCTCAGGGAGCTTTAAAAGTAGTAAAAGTATTTATCGCAACTAAGCATAAATTACAGCCTGGTGATAAGATGGCAGGAAGGCACGGAAATAAAGGTGTTGTTTCACGTATCGTACCTGAAGAAGATATGCCATTTTTAGAAGATGGAACTGTGGTAGATATTGTTCTAAATCCTCTAGGTCTTCCGTCACGTATGAATATAGGACAGATTTTAGAAACGCATCTTGGGTGGGCATCAATAAATTTAGCACAAAAAATATCTACATTAGTAAAGGAATATAAAAATAAAAATATAGGTATTGAGAAAATTAAGAAATTCTTACTTGAGCTATACGGAGAGAATATTAATTATATACTTGAAAGATCTGAAGAAGAGATTATCTCCTTCTGTAATAAAGTAGGTAAAGGCGTATATTTTGCAACTCCTGTATTTGACGGAGCAAAAGTTCAGGACGTTAAAGATATGTTAAAACTTGCCGGTCAAGATCCTTCAGGACAAGTAAAATTAATTGATGGTAGAACCGGTGAATATTTTGACCGTCTAGTGACTGTTGGACAGAAATATTTGCTGAAGCTGCATCACTTAGTCGATAATAAAATTCACTCTCGTTCTATAGGACCTTATAGCTTAGTAACGCAGCAACCGCTTGGAGGTAAGTCTCATTTCGGTGGACAGCGTTTCGGAGAAATGGAATGCTGGGCATTACAAGCTTACGGTGCGGCCTATACGTTACAGGAAATGTTAACTGTTAAGTCAGATGACGTAAACGGTAGGATTAAAACTTATGATTCTATAGTACGTGGTGAAAATAATTTTGAATCAGGTATTCCTGAATCATTTAATGTGATGATAAAAGAATTTAGATCTTTATGTCTTAACGTAAAGCTTGAAGTAACTTCGAGTTAAATGTGTACTCGGTGAATTTCAAAAATTGGCTACGTCGTCTAGCAAATTTTGTGGTGCTAACGTATTAAGTATACGCTCCGCTCCTCGTCTTACGGACTCCTTGCTCTTTTTGAAATTGATCTTCGTATGCCTACTATTTATTTACTCGAAGTATGTATATTGTTCTGCATAGTATTGGTCTTGTTGCATGACTCGAAAATCGTCATTGCAAACGAACGAAGTGGGTGTGGCAATCCAGAAAAATAAATTAATGTTATCTTGTGGTCAAGCCACGGAGTGACATTTTAGAATACGAGTAATTTTTAAGGAAAAGTATTTATGAGCGTAGTAAATTTTTACGGACAATTAAGTAATACTCAACAATTTGATCAAATAAGGATTAATATAGCAAGTCCTGATCAAGTACGTTCGTGGTCTTTCGGTGAAGTAACAAAACCTGAAACAATTAACTATCGAACTTTTAAACCTGAGAAAGATGGTTTATTTTGTGCAAGAATTTTTGGTCCGGTAAAAGATTATGAATGTCTCTGCGGTAAATATAAGCGTATGAAAAACCGTGGCATTACGTGTGAGAAATGCGGTGTTGAAGTTACGGTTTCTAGAGTAAGACGTGAAAGAATGGGGCATATTGAACTTGCGGCTCCCGTTGCTCATATTTGGTTTTTAAAGTCACTACCTTCAAGAATTAGTACGCTTCTTGATATGACAATGCGAGATGTAGAAAAGATTCTTTATTTTGAAAATTATGTAGTAATTGATCCAGGGTTATCGATTTTACAAAAAGGCGAACTCTTAACAGAGGAAGAATTACAGAAAGCAAAAGATAAGTACGGTGAAGATGCGTTTACTGCTTCTATAGGTGCAGAAGTAATACAACAAATGCTTAAAGAGCTTGATTTTGCAAAGTTAAAGCACGAATTATATGAGGAATTACAAACTACTTCTTCAGAAGTCAAAAAGAAAAAAATAGTCAAGCGTTTAAAATTAGTAGAGGATTTTTTAGAGTCAGAAAACAAGCCGGAATGGATGATTATGGATGTTTTACCGGTTATTCCTCCTGAAATTAGACCGCTTGTTATGCTTGATGGTGGAAGATTTGCTACTTCAGATTTAAATGAACTCTATAGAAGAGTAATTAATAGAAATAATCGTTTAAAGAAATTAATAGAGTCAAAAGCTCCTGATATAATAGTCAGAAACGAAAAAAGAATGTTACAAGAAGCAGTGGATGCGTTATTTGATAACGGTCGTCGCGGTAGAGCAGCAAAAAATGCTAATAAGCGTCCATTTAAGTCATTAAGTGATATGCTTAAAGGTAAGCAGGGTCGTTTCCGTCAGAACCTACTTGGTAAAAGGGTTGACTATTCAGGACGTTCGGTTATCGTGGTCGGGCCTGAGCTTAAGCTCCATCAGTGCGGTTTACCTAAAAAAATGGCATTGGAGCTGTTTAAGCCGTTTATATATTCTAAGCTTGAGTTGTACGGTATTGCTACGACTATTAAAGCCGCAAAAAGAATGGTGGAAGCTGAAAAGCCTGAAGTTTGGGATGTGCTTGAAGAAGTCATAAGAGAGCATCCCGTTTTACTTAATAGAGCTCCGACATTGCATAGATTAGGTATTCAAGCATTTGAACCACTATTAATCGAGGGTAAAGCGATTCAGCTTCATCCGCTTGTTTGTGCTGCGTTTAATGCAGACTTTGACGGTGATCAGATGGCGGTACATATTCCGTTATCGATTGAAGCACAGCTTGAAGCTAGGGTATTTATGATGTCTACAAATAATATCTTAAGCCCTGCAAACGGACGTCCAATTATTGTACCGGATAAAGATATAGTACTCGGTTTATACTATCTAACCCTTGCATTTGATAATGAAGTAGGCGAAGGGATGATGTTCTCAGATTTAGCTGAGATGGAACATGCTTTATATAATAAATTTATCACTATTCATACAAAGATAAAATATCGTAGAAATCAGCTAAATGCTGAAGGTAAAATGGTCCATGTTATTATTGATACTACTTACGGTCGGTTAATGGTCGGTGAATTACTGCCTTCTAATCCTAATATAGAATTCAAGTTTATTAATAAACAACTAACTAAAAAAGATATATCATTAGTTATAGATTTAGTTTATCGCCACTGCGGTCAAAAAGCTACAGTAATTTTTGCCGATCAGCTAATGAAACTAGGTTTTAAATATGCTTGTTCTTCAGGTATTTCTTTTGGAATGGACGATATGGTAGTACCAGAATCTAAGAGTACTCATATCAATGAAACTCAGCTTGAAATAAAAGAGTTTGAACAACAATATTCAAACGGTTTAATTACTTATGGAGAGAAATACAATAAAGTAGTTGATGCTTGGTCAAGATGTACCGATAGAGTAGCAAACGACATGATGAAAGAGATTGCTACGCCACGGGTTAGTGATGAACCGAATCATCAAAAAATAAATGCTATATATATGATGGCTATCTCCGGAGCAAGAGGTTCTTTCCAGCAAATTAAGCAGTTAGGGGGTATGCGAGGGTTAATGACCAAATCAAACGGTCAAATTATACAAACTCCTATTATCTCTAACTTTAAGGAAGGATTAACTGAATTTGAGTGTTTTAATTCTGCTAACGGAATGCGTAAAGGGCAAATAGATACGGCTTTAAAAACTGCAAGCTCAGGTTACTTAACAAGAAAATTAGTAGACGTTGCACAAGATTGTATTATTACCGAAAAAGATTGTGGAACTGATAAAGGGATTGAAGTTAAGAGTGTTATTGAAGGGGGAGAAGTTATAGTACCTTCATCTGAAAAGATTTTAGGTCGTACTGCTGCTATCGATATATTTCATCCTGTAACTAATGCTCTAATTCTCAACAAAGGCGAGCTTATTAATGAAGCAAAGTTAGAACAGATTGAGTCGGCTGGACTCGACAGAATTATGATAAAATCCGTATTAACTTGTGAAAGTACTACCGGTATATGTAGCATATGTTACGGTAGGGATCTTGCTACCGGTACGTTGGTGTCGGAGGGTGAGGCAATCGGGGTTATTGCTGCTCAATCTATCGGTGAACCAGGTACGCAGCTTACAATGAGAACTTTCCATATTGGAGGAGCGGCAACAAAAGGTGCTGAAGTTTCTTCCGTTGAAGCTTCCTATGGCGCAAAAGTGAAAATTATAAGTCGTAACGTTGTTATTAATTCCGAAGAACGCAAAATTGTTATGAGCCGAAATTGTGAATTATTATTACTTGATAATAATGGTAATGAAAAGGCTCGTCATAAGATTCCATACGGTGCTAGATTACTTGTTGATGACGGCGATATGGTTGTTAAAACTCAAAAACTAGCGGAGTGGGATCCTTATACTATACCGATTATCACGGAGAAATCAGGTAAAGTTTTATTCAAAGATATGGTTGAGGGTATTTCTATTCGTGACGTAACTGACGAAGCTACTGGAATACCAAGTAAAGTTATTATTGAATCAAAGCAGTATTCACGCGGTGCAGAATTACGTCCGCGTATACAGCTTTTAGATGCTGAAGGTGCAGTTATAACCTTATCAAACGGTTTAGAAGCTAGATATTACTTACCGGTTGGAGCAGTTTTAAGCGTAGAAGATGGAGTACAAATCTCTGTAGGTGATATTATTGCACGTATACCGAAAGAATCAACCACTACTAAAGATATTACCGGTGGTTTACCGAGAGTTGCCGAGCTTGTAGAAGCAAGACGCCCTAAAGATCATGCAGTTATTGCCGAGGTTGACGGTAGAGTAGAATTCGGTAAAGACTATAAATCTAAGAGACGTATTATTATACATCCGATTGATGAAACAATGTCTATTGAGTATATGGTACCTAAAGGTAAGCATGTTGTAGTTAACGAAGGTGACTTTGTTAAAAAAGGCGATTTATTGATTGATGGTAATCCAGTACTTCAAGATATTTTAAAAGTAATGGGTGTAGAGGTTCTTGCAAATTATATTGTTAAAGAGGTTCAAGCTGTTTATCGTCTACAAGGTGTAAAGATTGATGATAAGCACATAGAGGTTATTATTCGTCAGATGTTACAAAAAGTAGAAATCACGGATTCAGGTGGAACTACCTTATTAGCAGGTGAAAAAATAGATAGACATGAATTCGAGGAGATAAATAAAAAAGCTATTAAAAACGGTTTAAAACCTGCTGCAGCACAATTAATATTACAAGGTATTACTAAAGCTTCTCTGCAAACTAGATCGTTTATCTCTGCTGCATCATTCCAAGAGACTACTAGAGTTTTAACGGAAGCAGCTATTGCGGGTAAAGTAGATAAGTTACGAGGATTAAAAGAAAATGTGATAGTTGGACGATTAGTACCTGCTGGAACCGGTTATTTTATGGATAAAATGCGTAAAGCAGCCGTGAAGCTTGATGAAGAAAATATATAAATATACTTGATGCTTGTAAGGCTTTATTGCGTGTATACTGAAAGTTGTCATTGCGAAGAACCTCATCGTTTGTTGCATGGCTCAATTTCACCACTGTTATCCCGTGGCTTTGACCCACGGGATAACAGTAAAAAGTTCTGATTGACAGAATTTTATTATTTTCTAGATTGCCACGTCGCTCTTCGCAATGACAATCTTTAGTATCTACGCGGGTATAACTATAGTACAGGAAAATTTTTATTCTATGTCATTTTTACAAAAGCGGAAATGACATAGAGAGCATTTATTAGTTCGCACAACAATGCTTTTCTAGCTAGAAGCTGAGGGGAAAACCAAGAGAAACATAATCTTCACGCATTATTGACAAAAAAGCCTACAAAAACTAAGTTTTTGTAGGCTTTTTCTTAGTTTCGTAGGAATGATTTTTTAATAACAAGCAATCATCGGTGGTGCTAAATGCTCGTAGGTTTGACCTAAATAAGATACTGATTGTTCCAAGATACACGTATTATTGTCATCATAGTTATAATCACTGCATAATTGTAATCTTGCTAAAGAATCTTCATATCGGCACGCCTGATTTTTAGATATCTGAATTTCTGCTATACAACGCTCAACACAAGTTTGCAGTGCCTCCTGACACATTTCATCACGTAAAGCTTTTAACATGAATAAGTTTAATAATGGGTTAATACCATTATTTGCATTAGTAGTAACCGTAGCTTCTTCGTGTTTTTGATTAATATACATCTCAGAAACTAAATGCTCTTCATTGTTTACTTCTACTTTCTCTATTTCAAGATTTGCTGATTTAGTATTGATTTTGTCTTCAAAATCTATCTCGGGGAACAGTGCTTTCACATCCGTTATTTCAAGCTTTTCTATTTCAAGATTTGCTGATTTAGTACTGATTTTGTCTTCAAAATCTATCTCGGGGAACAGTGCTTTCACATCCGTTATTTCAAGCTTTCCTCCTTTTTTACCTACTTCATAAGCTTTAGAAACAATTTGTTTATAAATAACGTTAATTAACTCTCGTTTTGTTTGTATTTCATCAGAATAACTAATTCCTCCTGCATTCCAAAAGTTTACTATTTTAGAGAAAGCAGGAATACATTTATCGATCTTTGCTAAAAATTTTTGCATAAATGTATGTTCAACAAGAGGGATTAATGTAGGGTTTTCTTCATATTTTTTCAATACATACTCGACAATTTTAGGTATATTCTGACCTGCTGCTGTTTCATCAGGTAAGCCGTGTAATATTTTTTTGGCTATCGCTTGATCCATCTTCTTATACAAAATATCAAACCCTATCCATGTCCATACAGGATTAGCTGTAAAACAAAGCTTTGTTACATAAAATGCTAGCGATATAGGTAGAGATAATAACTGTAAATAGTGAAGACAAGCATACCGCATTGGATGCGGCGTGAGGCTATAAACATCCTCCATATCTTTGCTTAGTTTACATGATGTTTGAATCATTGTATATCTCTGCTTAATTAGATAAGAAGTGATGTCATGTACTGTCATATTATTACTTTCTACTTAAATTAACTGAATTTCAGCAAAACAAAATATAAAAAATACTAACATTTGTCAAATGATATTTAATAGATTTTATTTTAAATCAATTAATAATACTTGCAAAGCTTTATCAAGATAAATAGAATTGTCCAAAGTCAAAAATAATATCAGGGATAAGTATGCTTAACATAAACTTTGTGAATGAAGAATCATCTATTAATCAAGGTCTAGTAGTTTTTATTGATGAACAGTTAAAGCTTGATAGTAATTTAATAGGACTTGATCAACAACATCACGGATTAATTGCTAAAACTATTCAGAATAAGCTGCAATTTACCGGTAAATATGGACAAATCAATGTGATTCCATCTGTCATTAAATCAGGTGAGGTGAAATATTTGATAATAGTAGGTCTTGGGAATGAAGAAAAATTAACTGAAGCCAAAATCGAAGAGTTAGGCGGTAAAATCTTACAGCATGCAACCGTTTGTAAAATTTCTACTATCGGCTTAAAACTTACAAATAGAATTAGTAGGTTTACATCTCAAACATTTGCATCTTTAGTCGCTAGTGGGGCGTTTCTTGCTTCTTACAGATTTGATAAATATAGAACTACCTTAAAAGAAGCAGAGAAGTTCGCAGTAGAGTCAATTGAAATTTTTACCGATAATAGCACTGAAACAGCAAAATTATTTAAAGTTAAAAAATTAATTGCTGAGGCAGTATTTTTTACAAGAGATATATGTAATGAACCGTCAAATATTAAAACTCCGCAGGTTTATGCTGAAAGAATAGTTGATATACTTGAACCATTTGGAGTAGATGTTGATGTTATCGGTGAACGTGAGATGAAAAACCTTGGTATGGGTGCATTACTTGGGGTTGGTCAAGGTTCACAAAACGAGTCAAAATTAGTAGTGATGGAATATAAAGGCGGCAGTAAAGAGGCTCCGATTATTGCTTTGGTTGGTAAAGGAGTGATTTTTGACACCGGTGGCATTTCATTAAAACCGTCAAGTAATATGCATTTAATGAGATACGATATGGGAGGTTCTGCAGCAGTCGCGGGTGCTATGATTGCGGTTGCTGGTCAAAAATTACCTGTAAATATAGTCGGTGTTATAGGGCTTGTAGAAAATATGCCGTCCGGTAATGCACAGCGTCCAGGGGATGTGGTAACTACTATGTCAGGGCAAACTGCCGAAGTTTTAAATACCGATGCAGAAGGGCGTTTAGTACTTGCTGATGCAGTTTGGTATGCACAAGAAAAATTTAAGCCTAAATACGTGATTGACGTTGCAACTCTAACAGGAGCAATAACTGTAGCACTAGGTAGTACATATGCCGGTTGTTTTTCCAATAATGATGAGTTAGCTGATAAGTTAATAAAAGTAGGGAAAGAAGTTAATGAAAAACTTTGGAGAATGCCTCTGCATGATGAGTACGATGCAATGATTAACTCCGACATAGCCGATATGGCAAATATAGGGAACGTACCTGGAGCTGCTGGCAGCTGTATTGCTGCACATTTCATTAAACGTTTCATTAAAGATGGAGTATATTGGGCTCATTTAGATATAGCAGGCGTTGCAAATAGTAATAAAGCTTCAGCACTCGGTCCGAAAGGGGCAGTGGGGTATGGTGTTAGATTACTTGAAAAGTTTATCAAAGAATATATTTAACGTGATTCTTGCTTTTAGTGGCGTTTGTGGCATGGCTCGTTTTTTTGTTGTCATACCATGGCTTGACCGCTGGATCCAATAATAATTAAGAACTTTATTAGTATTTTTAGTTGTTTTCTAGATACTGTAGTCAAGTCACGGTATGATACCGAGCAGATTTTGTTTATTCTGAATATAATTATGAACACAATAAATAAACCTTATATATTTGTTATAGGTAATGAAAAAGGCGGGGCAGGTAAAACTACCTGCTGCATGCATCTGATAATAGCTCTGCTTTATCAAAATTACTCGGTAGTAAGTATTGATACCGATTCAAGGCAAGGTTCTTTAACAAGCTATTTAAAGAATCGAGATTTATATAATCAACAAAATCCTGATAAAGCCGTATTAGTACCAAAACATTTTCATATATCTGAAGGCGAGATAGAAGAGCAAACAAAGAATTTTGAGCAGGTACTCAAAAATAATCCGGATTCCGATTATATAGTGATTGATACCCCAGGTAGTCATACTCCTTTATCAAGCGTTGCTCATTCTTACGCCGATACAATTATTACACCGATTAATGATAGTTTTCTAGATTTAGACGTAATAGCAATAATTGATAGCAATGATGAAATTATTAGCCCATCAATATATAGTCAAATGATTTGGGAACAGAAAATGGAGCGTGCTAGTCGTGATAAAATTAGTATAGATTGGGTAATACTTCGTAATCGTTTAAGTAATCTTGATGCATTAAATAAAAGACGCGTATGGAATGTATTATCTAAACTTGCTAAAAGAATTAATTTTAAACTCGTGGAAGGCTTTAGTGAACGTGTAATATATAGGGAGTTATTTTTACAAGGTCTAACATTACTTGATCTAAAAACTGCAAAATATGATAGAGCTTTTAATAGCTCACACGTGCTTGCACGTCAAGAATTACGAAATTTTTTAGCCTTTCTAGGTATTAAGGATACGTTCAAAGCGTAATTTCTCTACAAGTTTTTCTTGTATAAAGTTAAAAAATATATATAATGAGCAAAATTAATATGTTGTAATTTTATAAGAGAAACAAATGCCAAATATTGCTGAAAATATTTCCAAACTACCGGAAGAACAAGAAAAAGTTAATAAGATTGTTGATCAATACAAAAATTTAACTCCGGAAGAACAAAAAATTGTTGATAGAAAACTTAAGTTGCATTTTACAAAAGAAGAGCGAGAACAAGATGAGCTTAAATCAAGAATGCATAACATACGTAGTAATTTGTCCAATAAAGACCAAGAAAAACTACAAGCAGGTAGTAATTCTATAGGTGAAATAGCAAAAGATGTATTATCGTTAGTTAAGGGAATAATAAACCTAGTAGAAAATGTTGCAGAGATAATGAAAAACCCTAAGAAAGCAATATATGAATGGATTAAAGGTGAGTTAAATCAAGTAAAACCTCAACAACAAAATTATCCGCAACTTCCATCAAAGCCAAAAGCTGCTGCAATATCAAGATAAAACTTTAGTTGCTATTTGTAAAAATTTGCGATTTTATGTATATATAATATAGGGGAAATCTATAATAAAGAAATAGAAATGCATAAATACAGGACTCATAATTGTAGCGAATTACAAATATCCGATGTTGGGCAAGAAGTTAAATTATCCGGCTGGGTACATAGAAGAAGAGATCACGGTAATCTGGTTTTCATAGATCTGCGTGATCATTACGGTATAATTCAAATCGTATTTACCGATCAAAATCCACAGCTTATGGAGGATGCTAGCCGTTTGCGTTATGAGTCGGTAGTTACGGTACGTGGTACAGTTGTAGCAAGGTCAGAGGACACAATTAATAATACGCTGCCGACAGGTCATGTTGAAGTGCTAGCTGTAGAATTTATTGTTGAGTCAGCTGCAGACACTTTACCTTTTGTTATTAATACCGAAAAAGACGCTCCGGAAGATTCAAGGCTTAAACATCGTTTTTTAGATCTTAGACGTGAGAAATTGCATAATAATATAATACTCCGCTCACAAATTATTTCGCATATTCGTCACTTGATGATGGCAAGAGGTTTTACCGAATTTCAAACGCCAATCCTAACTGCTAGCTCTCCTGAAGGTGCTAGGGATTTCTTAGTACCGAGTAGAATGCATCCTGGTAAGTTCTATGCATTACCGCAAGCACCTCAGCAATTCAAGCAACTCTTGATGGTTTCAGGCTTTGATCGTTATTTCCAAATTGCTCCTTGCTTTCGGGATGAAGATGCAAGAGCAGATAGATCACCAGGCGAGTTTTATCAGCTAGATTTAGAAATGTCGTTTGTTACACAGGAAGATGTATTTAGTACTATTGAGCCTGTGATGTATGATTTATTTAATAAATTTACGGATAAGAAAGTATCAGCGACTCCTTTCGTTCGTATTCCATATAATGAATCTATGCTAAAATACGGCTCTGATAAACCTGACTTACGTAACACTATTATAATTTCCGATGTAACTGAGATATTTAGAGATTCCGATTTTACTATTTTCAGGGAAAATATTAGAAAAGGAAGCATAGTGCGTGCAATTCCTGCACCTAAGGCAGCTACAATGCCTCGTAGTTTCTTCGATAAAATGATAGAGTTTGCGATATCAGAAGGAGCAGGTGGACTTGGCTACATTCAGTTTAGTGAAACCGGTGAAACAAAAGGAGCGGTAGCAAAATTCTTAAGCACGCAGCAATTAGATAGTCTAAAAGCTACAGCTAGTATTAGTAACGGTGATGCCGTATTTTTTGTTAGCGATAAAAAAGAAAAAGCTGCAAGGCTTGCAGGTAAGGTTAGAATAAGACTTGGTGAAGAGCTTGATTTACTTGAAAAAGATTGCTTTAAATTCTGTTGGATTACTGATTTTCCATTTTATGAATTAAATGAAGAAACAGGTAAGATTGATTTTAGCCATAATCCATTTTCTATGCCACAAGGTGGTTTGGAAGCCTTAGAAAATGCTAAAACAACTGAAGCACTACTTGAACTTAATGCATACCAATATGATATTGTTTGTAACGGTATTGAGCTTTCCAGCGGTGCTATTAGAAACCATAAGCCAGACATTATGTATAAAGCATTTTCCATAGCAGGTTATAGTGAGGAAGAAGTTAATAAAAGATTTGGTGGTATGATTAGAGCGTTTAAGTTCGGTGCTCCACCGCATGGCGGAATAGCTCCCGGTATTGACAGAATCGTTATGCTACTCGCAGAAGCGACTAATATAAGAGAAGTAATTGCATTTCCTTTAAATCAGCAAGCTGAAGATTTACTAATGAACGCTCCAAGCTATGTAGAAGATAAAGCTCTGAAAGAGCTCAGCATTATGCTATCACCGTCAGCTAGAAAAAACGCAAAGAAAGAATAAGCATTTATAATTGTTGCTTAGGGGTTATATGACACTGTTGTATGACTAGCTCAGTCGTCATTGTGAGCAAGCATTGTTTTGCGTGGACCGGCAAAAAACCCACTGTGTCACTACGTATCCTGCTAACTAGGTCCATAAAAATAATCAACAAATACTAATGATTGTAGTATTTTAACTGGATCCCGTGATCAAGACATGGGATGACAGAGGTAAAATTGATCAACGCCTCCTTGCAATGACGTTCAAGGCATATCCTTAACAATGCCTATCTTTGTCTATGATTTTCACTTTTAGCTTGTAATTGAGAGAATGCAATTACTTTTATTGCTTCTACTCTTTTTGGCTTAATGCCTCGATTTCCTTTTTCTTGTAATATGTTGCCAATTTTTATACTTGCTGCTATCAGCTTCTGTGTATCATGAATTTTACTTAAATTGTTAGGAGAAATTTGTCTCATACAATAGTTTGCAATGTTAGATAAACCTATCTTTTCACAAAAATTTCCTACCTTGTAATATGTAGTATCTTTGACATTTAATTTGAAAGATTTAGCATTTAATAAGTTGGTTGTATTTTCGATATTATCCCAATATTTTAAATCTTTCTTTATACCCTCAATATCTTGCTCAGTAAGATACTTTTCTTTTTTTAGTGTTTTCATTATATTGTCGTAGAATTTTGTTACTTTTTTATCGGTTACGTGTTGAGTTATTGCCTGCTTTGTAAAAGCAACGATTAGTGACTCCAACTTTGCACCTACAGATTTATCTTGTTCACGCATTGATTTTACAGGATCAGTAATTTTTACTTCTACTGTATCTTTCTGAACCTCAACTTCTTTTTCTGTCCATTTTCCTTCTAAATCTTTGCACCATTGTTGTTCCTTGACTACTGCTTGTTTCAAGCCTATATAAGTGTGAATTTGGTAATTATGTTCATACGCCCAATCTTTAGCATTTATGCCTTCAATTTTAATGTTATTATATATTGCATAGAGTACCGGGTCTTTTACAGGTGAGTGAGCGAAAGCCTCTAACCAACCCCCATTATTAAATTTAGGTGAAACATTAGTGAATTTTGTTACTATCTCAGCTCCTTTGGCAATTTCTTGCATATTAATAAGATTTGCTTTTATACTGCTTTTATAGTATTGCCTCAAATCATCAAAATTGTTAATCTTAGTGGGTAACGCAACATTTTTTGGATCAAACCCAGCTTGTTTTAATTCATCAATTTTTTGATCAACTATTGCTGCCATCTGTTGCTCATCGAATTGACTTATCATTTGATTTAACGACTCGCTATATTTATCAATACTAAATGATAAATTACCTTTTTTAATAGCAGCACTGTAGCCGACTCCAGGATGTGAAAACATTCTATTTGTTGATTGTGTCATACTGCCAAAATCCTTATGAAATGCTAAAAAAGAGCGGCCATGATCAATTTTAGTTATTGTTTTACCATCCTGCACCATTAAATTACCAGCATGATAATCTGCCTCCCCCAGCATATGACAAGCAGCTATGGCTTTTTCAAACCCTTTCAGTTTTTTTAAATTTTGATCATCAGATCTGACTTTGGTGTGGTCTGATAAACCGGAAAACTCTGTTAGTGTTACAGCATTATCAAAAAATTTAGAACGTACATAAAGTGCATCAGGATGTTTTTCATCCGCTTTTACCAGCCCTTCTTTTGGTGCTCGATCATGTAATAAAAATTGATACATGGTGGAGCCTATCAATTCTTGCATCCCGTCTCTTCGGTCATCAATAGCCTGTTGTCGTGCATTATTATCTTGTATTTTTTCGCACGCAGCATGAGTTCTATAAAAATGTTTTAAAATAAAAGTATTGCCTAGCTCATCTTGAGCGACATAACCGGCAGAAACTCCTGCTGCCTTTTTTCTTTTCTTCTCAAACTCAGTTTGCTTTGCCACTTTCTTATCACGTAGCATAGCATCAATTGCTTTTTTAGGATCATTCGGATTGCTTATTTCTTCAAATTTTTTGTAATCCGAGTTATATCGGCTATTCTCTAATTCAACTTGTCGTTTAATTGACTCTTCCATAACTAAATGCTGTAAAAGAGGTGCATCGATTATTTCTCTAAATTTCCTGTATTTATCACCTGGAAATGCATCTTTTATTATTGTTGTGACTTTAGCCAAACCACGACCATCCAAATCAGCTAATGCTATTTGATTAACGTATAGACTTGCAGCAGTATGGGACTGGTCCTTAGAAAGATCAATAGCAGATGAGGCAATGGCCTCGCAGGCTCTAGATATTTTGGCATTCAATTCCGTACCTTCTGTTTTCAGGGCTTTAAAAAGCTGCTCTTGTAATAATAACTCCTGTTGAGTTTTTTCTTTATACATAAAATAACCTGATCATATTAATTAATCCCTTCTATTGCCTAAAAATTTCATTAGATATAGGAAAAGATTTATAAAATCTAAGTATAAAGTAAAGGCTGCCATAATAGAAAACTTTTGTCCTACTTCATCGTTTCCTGCCATGTAATACATAGACTTAATCTTTTGTGTGTCCCAAGCAATTAATCCCATAAATACTACTATTCCAATAAGAGAAGTAGCAAAAGAAATAGCTGAGCTTTTCAGAAACAAGTTGACTAATGAAGCAATGATAAGACCCATAAGACCCATTGCAAAAAATGAACCCATAGATGTTAAATCTCTACTTGTATTATAACCGTACAAACTCATTGCTCCAAAAACGGAAGAGCAAATAAAGAAAGTACGAGCTATTGAGGTACCGGTATAAACAAGAGCTAAATATGCAAGCGACATACCGGTTAAACCGGCATAAACCCAAAATAATATTTGTGCTGTGTTTAGGTTCATTCGTCCGAAGCCCATAAAGAAATATAACGCAATACCGAGCGGGGCAAACATTATAACAGTGCCGAAACCTGTTTGAAACATTAAATTATAAATAGGTTCAACTGATATAGTTGTTATGGCTGTTATACCGGTTAGTAAAAGTGCTAAAGCCATATAATTATATACTTTAAGCATGTATTTTCTTAAGCCTTCATCAAAAGTTTTATTCTTTGAAGTAGCAGTTAAAGTTTTTGTATAATCGATCATAAGTAACCTTAGGATTATGTTATTTACATAATAAAATATACTCTGTTAGAGCTGTTTTTGCAAGCTATAATTATAAATATCTTGCATTGAATATAAAGCTGGTGATTTATCTTGTAGCCAAATAGCGGATTTAATTGCACCAATGACAAAAGAATTTTTATTCAGAGCTTCGTGTTTTAAAGTGATTATTTCATCGTCACCTAGTAAAGATATTTCGTGTATACTGTGAACATTTCCACCACGAAGTGAGGAAATACCTATTTCTTTTTCGCTTCTTGGTCTGTTACCACGATTAAATACTATATTTAATCCTTTTTCTCTTGCAATCGTTTCAGCAAGCATAATAGCAGTTCCTGAGGGTGAATCTTTTTTATTACGGTGATGGGTTTCTAGAATTTCAATATCGTAATCATCTAGTATTTTTGTTGCCTTTTTTGCTAGATAGCTGAGCAAATTAGCCCCGGTACTCATATTTGCAGAATATAGAATAGGTAAAGTTTTAGCTGCTTTTTCTAAAAGCTTAAAATGTTTAGGCTGAAGTCCTGTGGTTCCGATTACTAATTTTGTATTATGTTTTAATGCATAATTAATTAATTTTTCTAATATTTCAGGAGTGGAAAAATCGATGATTACATCAGAATTTTTACAAAAATTATTTAAATCATCTAAATCATCAGTACTATTAAATTTTGCTGAAATTTTGCAATCTTTAAATTTATCTATTCTCGCTAGAATAGTTTTTCCCATTTTACCGGTAGAACCGCTAAGACCTATATTTATCATATTGGTAATAATATATTTTTAACAAATGCAACGAGCATACAATTTATGAAAATATAATAGAGGCTTTAAGTCATTTTTAATAGTAGTATTTATTACTTCACCGATAAATATAACATGATCACCGGCATCGTAAGAATCATATTTATTACATTCTATATGACAAGTTGCACCGTTTATTAACGGACAATCAGTTTTATTGCCAAGCTCATAAGCAATTTTTGTAAATTTATTAGGTTGTGATTTAGCAAAATGTCTTGAGATATCAATTTGATTCTCTGCTAAAATACTAACTGCAAACTTATCACTTTTTTGAAAACTGTTTATACTAAAAGAGTTTTTATTAATGCAAAATAATATTAACGGCGGTTTTAAAGATACAGAAGTAAAAGAACTAGCAGTAAAGCCAAAAAGCTCGTTGTTACAATTTGTTGTTATAATAGTCACTCCT
Source organism: Rickettsia akari str. Hartford (assembly GCF_000018205.1). Taxonomy (NCBI): domain Bacteria; kingdom Pseudomonadati; phylum Pseudomonadota; class Alphaproteobacteria; order Rickettsiales; family Rickettsiaceae; genus Rickettsia; species Rickettsia akari. The sequence goes on from NC_009881.1 coordinate 205,306, forward strand.
TTAGGGAAGCGGCTCATAGCATCTTTAAATTGACTTGCTGTTACTGTCCCAGCCATTTTTTCATAATTTTATTAATGGTTCCATCTTTTTTTAATGAATCGATTGCTTCATTAACTTCACTAATTAGTCCTGAGTTTTTAGACATACCTATAGCAAAATTGGATGAAAATTCTTCTAAAGGACTGCTTTCTAAATTTGAATTATTTTCTTTTAATTTTTTGCCTTGAAATTCCTCAGAAATAATAGCATCTATGACTCTAGCTTTTAATTCTTCAACTAACATTAAATGATTTGCTAAAGAATGAACTTTAATATTCATCGTCTGTGATAGATCTTGTGCTTTTTTTTCTAAAACACTACCGAGCTGTACTCCTACTATTTTATTCTCTAGATCTTTGCTATTTTTTATATTATCACCTGTTCTATATATTATAGCAAATCTTGCAGTAGCGTAATGATCGGAAAAGCTGATATATTCGGCACGCTCAGGTGTTATAGAAAGCTCTGCCACCGCAACATCAATATTTTCACTAACTAGAGCTGCAAGTAAACCATTAAAGTCAAAGTTTTTTATAATAACTTTTTTATTTAGACGTTCGCTTATTGCTTTGATAATATCAATATCAATCCCGACAATCTCTCCGTCTTGGATGAATTCATAAGGAGGATTATCTGCGGCAGTACCAACTATTAAAGTTTTGTCAGTTTCTTTTTTGTTACAAGAAACTAATAAGAAAGATAGTAAAAATATTTTCAGAAATTTCATAAAAATAATGTTTTAAGTTTGAGTATGTCCTCTATCTAGCGAGGCATTGGTCCTGTTGTATGGTTTGAAAAACCCGTTTTGTGTCATACCGTGGCTTGACCGCGGTATGACATAGGCGAAATTGACCAGCGTTGGCAACGCCTCCTCGCAATGACGGTTCCGATATATGTATCCGTGCAACAAAGCATGATATTACCACAAACATCAAGAACTTAATTTCTCATTTAAAAGCTGATTCAGAAGCGTCGGATTAGCCTTACCGCCAGTTTTTTTCATTACTTGCCCTACAAAGAAACCGAATAATTTATCCTTACCACTTCTATAACCCTCTACCAATTCAGGATTTTCAGCTATCACCTCGTCAATGACCGTTTTTAGCACGTTATTATCCGAAACTTGTACAAGTCCTTGTTCCTCTACTATTTTATCAGGTGCTTTACCGGTTGCAAACATAATTTCAAAAACAGTTTTTGCAATTTTACCGGAAATAATACCATTTTCTATTAATTTTATTAGTTTTGCAAAGTCACTAGGAGTAATTTTGCATTCATTTATTCCAATCGATGCTTTGTTTAATTGTCCGAACAACTCACTAGTTAGCCAATTAGTAAGCATTTTAGGGTTACATTCATTTACTGCTTTCTCAAAATAGTCAGCAACTGATTCATCGGCTACTATTACTTCGGCCTCATATTTACTTAAGCCAAATTCCTTCGTATATTTTTCAATCTTTTGATCAGGTAGCTCAGGTAAATTTGCTTTTAGCTCGTCTATTAACTTATCGGAAATAACAAGCGGTAATAAATCAGGATCAGGAAAATATCTATAATCAAGTGCTTCTTCTTTGAAACGCATAGTTCTTGTTTCACCGCTATCGGCATTAAATAAGCGTGTTTCTTGAATTATTGCTTCACCGCTTTCAAGCAAATCTACTTGTCTTTTAGCTTCAAATTCTATTGCTTTAACAATATTACGAATTGAATTAATATTTTTAATTTCACATCTTGTGCCGAGTGGTTCGCCGCTACGTCGTACTGAAATATTAGCATCACAACGCATTGAGCCTTTTTCCATATCACCGTCGCAGCTGCCTATATAACGTAACAAATTTCTCAGCTTTTTTACAAATTCAGCCGCTTCATACGGTGATGATATATCAGGTTCGGTTACAATTTCCATAAGCCCAATACCGGCACGGTTTAAATCGATAAAGCTGTAATGTGGTGATTGATCATGCATAGATTTACCAGCATCTTGCTCTAAATGCAAACGGTTAATACGAATAGTTTTAAGATCGCCGGTACTAGTCGGTATTTCCATAGTGCCGTTTTGTACTATAGGATAGTAAAATTGTGAAATTTGGTAACCTTGCGGCAGATCGGCATAAAAATAATTTTTACGATCAAATACCGAATATTTATTTATTTTAGCTTTAAGCCCAAGTCCTGTTTTAATTGCTTGGTGTACACAGTGCTGATTTAATACCGGTAACATCCCGGGCATTGCTGCATCAACATAGGAAACCTGCGAATTTGGACTTGCTGCAAAAATAGTACTACTTCCTGAAAAAAGCTTAGATTTTGAGGAAATTTGAGCATGGATTTCAAGTCCTATTACATATTCCCATTTCCCCGTATTACCTTCAATATATGCCATAATTAAAAACCCATAAGAACGCCCAGTTAGCAATTACTAAAGTCATTACTAACTGAATAAAATACTTTAGGAACCAAGCTTTGAACACTCCTACGCTTGATTTCAAAGTAAAAAATTAATATACAGTACAATACATTAAATTACTAAAACTTTATAAAATCAATTACTAGCTTTGGTTAAAACCCTGCTGGCTCAAATTTAATATGTTTTACACCTGACTCAATTGTCGATGCTACTTTCAAAACATTATATTCATCTAATTGTTTACCTATAATCTGCATCCCAAGAGGTAAACCTCGTGCAGATAATCCAGCAGGAATTGATGCACAAGGTAAACCGGCTAAACTTGCGGGAATAGTAAATAAATCGTTTAAATACATAATAGTTGGATCATTTTGTTTTTCAGCAATCTTAAATGCTTCAGTCGGTGCTGCAGGTAACACAATGGCATCAACTTTTTCAAAAGCATTATTAAAATCGTTTGCAACTAAACGACGTACTTTTTGAGCTTTTAGATAATATGCATCCATACAATTAGATGAAAGCACATATGTTCCAATCATAATACGACGTTTTACTTCCTCCCCAAATCCGGCTGATCTAGTCATTTCATACATTTCGTCAAGTGTCATATTTTCACGTTCTACTCGAAGACCGTATCTAACGCCGTCATATCTAGATAAATTTGAAGAAGCTTCAGCCGGTGCTATTACGTAATAAACGGCAACACCGTATTTAGCATGCGGCAAAATAATATCCACTATTTCAGCACCGGCGTTTTTAAGTAGCTCTATGGTATCCTGCCATATTTTCATAACATCAGGTTCAATACCACCTTCACCAAGGTTAAGAGGTACGCCTATCTTTATATTTTTCATAGAACTTCCGATAGCGGATTGTAATTCTGGCACTTCTGCTTTAATCGAAGTAGAATCTTTTGCATCAAACCCCATCATCGCTTCAAGCATAATGCTACTGTCTAAAACGCTTCTAGTGAATATGCCTGCTTGATCAAGTGAGCTAGCAAACGATACCATCCCGTATCTTGAGCAACGACCATATGTCGGTTTAAATCCAACTAAACCCGTAAAGCTTGCAGGTTGACGTACCGAGCCACCAGTATCGCTACCAAGAGCCGCGGAGGCCATAAATCCACTAACTGCCGCAGCTGAACCACCTGAAGAACCGCCAGGAACTAAATCAGCATTATCATCATTTGCTTTCCAAGGGCTAATTACATTTCCGAAACAACTAGTAATATTTGCTGAACCCATCGCAAATTCATCCATATTTGTTTTGCCGAGCATCACGCCGCCCTTATCAAAAATATTTTGTGTAACGCTTGATTCATAATTAGGTACAAAATTTTTCAGTATATTAGAACATGCCGTAGTTCTAATGCCTTTTGTACAGAAAAGATCTTTAGCAGCAAATGGGATACCCTCAAGTGTTCGCGGTTGATTTTGAGCATAATTTTGATCGGCCGCTTCAGCCTGTTTTAAAGCTAAATCAAAAGTTTCGGTAACATAAGCATTTAGATTTCTATGTTTTTCTATTTGTGTAATATGTGCATTAACTAATTCTTTACTTGTAAAATCTTTATTTTTTAAACCTTTTATACTGTCTGCTACTGTTAATTTGTTTAGTTCTGTCATAATTATTCAACAACCTTTGGAGTGATAAAATATTTTACTTCTTTAGCAAGCTGCGCACTATTTCCGCTTACATTATCAAATAATTTGTTTGATAAATCAGAACTTGTAACGGCGTCCTCTCGCATTCTAGCATTCATATTAGACACTGAGGTTAGAGGCTCTATATCTTTGCAATCTATTTCATTTAAAATATCGATCATATCCATAATAGTGCCAAGCTGAGTAGAAAATTTTTCTACAGTATCTTTTTCAAATTTTAATCTAGCTAATTTTGCTATTTTTCGTGCTTCTTCTTTTGTAATCATAGTTTTATTATTTTGAGTAGTAGAATATAATGTTATTTACGTGAAGTCTTGCTTGCGTAGCTACGATGTCATGCCTGCGACTTGTACGCTAGATCTTCGATATAGCCTGTGATCCAAGATTCTATAGCCAATTTTATTCCATGAAGCCATAAAAGCTAATTAATTATTTTTTCTAAAACTATCTTATTATCAAAACCACCATTAACTTCCTTTTTTTGTTTTTTTAATATATCTTGTAGTTTATAGCCATTAATATTACAGATTGTTTCAGGTACTTCTAATATATACGCAACTTCTTCCATATACTCATCTTGTAAAAATTCCTCTACTTCTTTTAGTAGTTTATTTTTTAATAATTCTTTATACTCATATGATTCAGCAATATGAGCAACTGGTATCCGCCTGATTTTAAGATAATTTATGGAATTAAATCTCTAACTAATTTTGTCAGTATAGAGCCAATTTATGTCATTCTCTCGTAGCATTGTTGCGTGGACCGGTAAAATCAATTTTGTCACCTAGTGCGCCTGACCACAGGATGACATGTGTAACATTATCAAACAGTCATTATGTCTTGTTCTTTTTGTTTTATTGCCGAGTCAACTTTACTGCTATATTCATCAGTTAACTTTTGTACTTGTTCAGATAAGTTATGATGCTCATCTTTTGCAATAATATTATCCTTTTCTAGCTTTTTAAGTTCTTCATTGCCATCTCTTCTAATATTACGTAATGAAATTTTAGCATCCTCACCGTATTTATGAGCAAGCTTTACCAGTTCTTTACGTCTTTCTTCAGTTAAAGCCGGTATCGGTAGTCTGATTAATTGACCGTCTGTTGCTGGAGTTAAGCCAAGATTTGCTATAGTAATCCCTTTTTCTACTGAGGATACCATAGATTTGTCCCAAACCTGCACGTTAATTGTTCGTGCATCAGGGGTGGATAGAGAAGCAACTTGTGAAAGCAGCATTTTACTACCGTAAGCTTCCACGGTTACGCTATCAAGCAAATTAACTGAAGCTCTACCGGTACGTAGCCCTTTAAGCTCATGATCCAAAACTTTGAGAGCTTTATCCATTTTTTCTTGTAAAATTTTCTTTAACGTTTCTGTATCCATATTATTTGATCCGTATATTATTAATTGAGACATTGTGATGTATATTTGGAAATACCCACAATGTTACTCCCGCAAAGGCGGGAATCCAGTACTTAAAAAATACAAACATGGTAAGTTTTTAAAATCAAAAGCTCGCTTTATGCTGGATTCCCGCCTTCGCGGGAATAACATAAAGCGAGTCATGCAACAACACCATAAAAATCATACCACAATTCACACTACTGATTCCTCAATTGTCGTATATTCGCCTTTATCTTGTATTACTCTAGCAAAATTTCCTTGTTCTTTTATCGAAAATATTCTTATAGGTAATTTATTCTCTCTTGCCACTGCAATAGCTGCCGTATCCATGACTTGCAGGTTATTAGTTATAACATCTTTATAGTTAATAGTGCAATATTTTTTAGCATCAGGATTTTTTTTAGGGTCGGCATCATATACACCGTCAACCTGAGTTGCTTTTAATAACATATCACAATTCATTTCGATTGCACGAAGTACTGCGGCACTATCGGTTGTACAAAACGGGTTACCCGTACCACCGGCAAAAATTACTACACGCTTTTTTTCCATATGTCTTTTAGCTTTACGGCGAATATAAGGTTCGCACACGCTCATCATAGGAATAGCCGATAGAACTCTTGTATAGATATCTAGGCTTTCCATAACGTTCTGTAAAGTTAATGCATTAATCACCGTTGCAAGCATACCTATATAATCCGCTGAAGCTCGGTCCATACCTACTAGTGCTGCATTAATCCCACGGTAAATATTTCCGCCACCGACTACGATAGCGACTTCTACTCCTAAATCAATGACCTCCTTAATATCGCTGGAAATCTTTTTTATTACCTCATATTCATGCCCAAATTGCTTATCCCCCATTAAAGCTTCCCCTGAAACTTTAAGCAAAACTTTTTTATACTTTAGAGCATTTATATTTGATATCATTTCCTACTTCAAGTTGTTCTGTATTTTTTTAATCATTCTATCTCTTTGTAGGTCGGTAATCGATGATTTATTGAGTGCATGTACTAATAACATATTATTATTTATATCAAGTGTTACCGTACCAGGTGTTAATGTAATCGAGTTACTATAAATTACTTTACCGATTTCTTCTAGCCCTTCTGCATCAATCCATTCAAAAATCGGCTCTATCTCTATCTTTCTTTGCCAAATTATTTTGATAACCGAGAAAGCTGATTTCCATATTTCTAATAATAACCAGGGAAAATATAATATAAATTTAATTTTAGTGAGCATTAACATTGCCGGTTAATTTGATATTTGAAGTAAAAGGTATTAGTAGCATTATAAATACAAATAACAGTCCTATCATATTAAATATATTATTTATTGCAATTACAAAAGCATCATTATTTAATTTGTTTGCTAATAACAAATATGATGCTGTGTCAGGATGCAGCGCTTTTCCGCTTAATAATTCAGTATAAGAATCTAGGTATTCTAATGCAATTATAGAAGTAGACGAGATATTTTCCGATAAATATTGCATAAAGATTTTAGTATCATTAGTAAGTATAGTGCTGATTATTGCAAGCCCTACCGCTCCTCCTAAATTACGAGTAAGATTATAAAGCCCGCTAGCGTTACCTACTCGTTCTTTTGGCATATTGCCAAGCGCTACATTATTAGTCGGTATAAAACAAAACATTAAGGAAAGCCCTCTAACAACTTGAGGCAGCACAAAGGCAGCAAATTTAGAATCAGGTGTTAGAAAACTATTCAAATGGCATCCAAGAGCAAACCCTCCAAGCCCTATAATAAGCATCAGGCGTAAATCTACCCCTAGCCCTAACATCCTACCGGCAAGTGGTGCAGATAAAAATTGTGCTCCGCCCGTTACCATCATAGTAGCCCCGATTTGTAATGTATTATATCCGGCAATAGTAAAGAGAAATAGCGGCAATATATATACTGCCCCGTATAATCCAATACCCATAACGAATGAATAAAGGCAACCAAAAGTAAAGTCTTTATCAAGGAATGTTTTTAAATCTAAAATTGGATTAATACAGGTTAGTTCTCTAATGATTAATAGAATAAAACCTAAAGCTACTGCAATACTTAAGAATAATATTAAATTATCCTCAAGCCAACCTTTTTTATTTCCTTCTTCTAAAACATATTGTAATAAGCCGAGCGTTAAAGCCATTAATAATATACCGAGAAAATCAAAATTTTTCAGTAATTTATAATTTGGTTTATCAAAATCCCCATATAAAAATACTACCGTGCATACAAAAATACCGGGTATGACGTTTAGTACAAACATAAAATGCCATGATAAAATCTCTGTAATATATCCACCGAGTGTAGGTCCTAAAGTAGGGGCAACAGTTACGACAAGTCCAATTAAGATAGTAACAGTAGGACGTTGTGATGCAGGAAAAATTATAAAAACGGTACTAAAGACCGTTGGTATCATAGCACCGCCAAAAAATCCTTGTAATGCTCTAAAGATAATAATGGATTCAATATTAGTTGCAAGCGCACATAACACGCTCATAACAGTAAACCCTAAAGCTGCAATGAAATAAGAAACTCTAGTAGAAAGTAACCTTGCTAAAAAGCCGGTAATAGGAATAATGATAACTTCAGCTATTAAGTAAGATGTTTGAACCCAAGAAAGTTCATCGCTTGAAGCGGCAAGACCTGCAGCTATTACAGATAATGAGCTAGCGACAATTTGAATATCAAGTACCGACATGAACATTCCGACAACCATACCAAAAAAAGCAAACAATTGCTTTTTAGAAAGGGCAGGTGGTTGTAAATTATCATTTGACATAATTAAATTATACAGTTTGCATTAAATAAAGTTAATAAGTGACATCAAAATATATGTTTAAAATAAAAAATTGTTGTACAACTTTTAATTTTTAATCTAACTATTTATTAGGATATAAGTAGACAAGACCTATGTATAATCGTTTTATTTATATTTAGCAAATAATAAATATGTAATTGATTTATTAAAAAATATTTACTACAATGCCAAGATTTATTAACTATAATTGATTTATCAATATGCAAAGTCCAGCACAAAAAGTGATATCTTTTTCAGAGCATAAATCTGATATAGAACGCATAACGAAATCAATAGAAGAAGGGTGGGCGATAGTAAAGCTAGTACCTAATAAAGACCGTTTTATCGGACTTTTAGAAAAGATTTCGCATGCTGAAGATGAAACAATCTATATTCCTCCAATAAAAAAGATAATAGTTAATTAATACAAATAGTGAGTTATTACATAATCTGCTATTCGGCTAAAAAGTTGAATATAAAAGGTGAAAGGTAGATTCCATCTTTTATACAAAGCTGAGTATATATTATTTTTTAGCAAAAACTTGTAATTCTTTACAAAGTATAATAGAATTGCCTAAAAAGTGATTTTGTTTATACTTTTCTTAAAAAGATCTTATTATCATTCGCGTGTAGCATTATTGTGTGGACCTGTAAGACCCATTGTGTCACCTAGTTCGCTTGACCATGTAGTCCATAAAAACAATAAAAAAGACTAAGGTCCTTGCTATCTTATTCTCAATCTTCTGCTCTAACCTCGACAAAGCATTGTCATTTACTTCCTTTATTTCTAGTTCCGTGAGTTGCTCTATTGTTATTTAAGGCTTGTATCTCTTTTAAATAAGGTGATTTTATTTTTTTAGATAAGGTATTACTTTTTCTCTTAGTGCAGATATCATAATTGCTATATTAACTAAACAAGAGTATGTATAAATATGAACACAACTTTTATCTAGATTTATAAATGTTTTAATAAATGGTAATATAATATCAAAATCTATTTTTTTTAAATCTGATTACTATATAAATCAATCCTTGAAAAGCAGTTTTATATATTTATTCACTTGCTTTTGTTGCAAGAAAATGCAGGTACACCTCTAATGCTTCTTTAAATTTAAAGAATTTTGACAAAAACTTAAAATAAACTCTATTTTTTCTTCATCATTATTTAAGTAGAGCATTAATGTTTTATCTGTATATCTCGTTAAAATTTTTCCAGTCAAAAAATCAATTCCATTTTTAAAATATTCCAAATAAATCTTTCTTCTTAATCTTATTACATGGTAAGTAATCTGCTATAAGGTATCTTGAGTTTCATATGATATTCTCTCATTTTTACTATTTAAGTTGTTGAACAAAATTAGGTAATATTAATTTTGCTTTAATATTGCTAAACCTAAAAGCTAAGATTCTTAAAGTTTGAAGTGCCGCAGCTTGTATTAATGTGCCGATTTGGGATGAACAATCAATCGCCTTTAGTCGAATGTAAGATATAATGAAGTTGCCTTGGCGGACGAATTTATAAAGAGATATGAGAAGTTATAGAAAAAAAATAGCCATATCCAGTATGATTTAAAAGTACACAATATGTGGGTACCAAAGTATAGCAAGAGTGTATTAACGTGAAAGGTAGCGAAGAGAGATCTAGAGATTTATTTAGGAGTATTTGTATGGAACATGAAGTACAGATAATTTCAGGCAAAGTAGCTTGTGATCATGTTCATATGTTTATCTAGTATAGACCGCAAATAACACCTAGCAAACTTGTGCAGTATTGAAAATGCAGTAGCTCAAGAATATTATTGCAAGAATTTGCTTATTTGAGAAAGCAGTATTGGGGCAATCATTTTTGGGCTAGAGGTTATATGGCAGTTAATTTGGGTAATATTACTGATGAAATGATACAGCAGTATATTGATGAGCAAGAAGGTGAAACTATTAATGATGACCTATTTCTAATCGATTACACTTCTATTTATAACATCTCAGCTTATAGCCGAGAGTTGTTTAGTTATTCAGGATGATTTTAATTTTTAATAATACAATCCATTGCTGCATCATAATTTTCATAATGCCCTACACTTATTATATAATAGAAAGATTTTTCCCATTTTGGAAGATTAATCACATCAGATTGCTTAATAAATGCTTCTTCGTTAACTATCATAACTAATGTCATTATTGTATCATTTTACCATTATATTTTAATAACCATTATTTATATTTTTCAGGTAATCTAGCTTGAATCAATTTTTCAAAACTTTTTATTGTTTCTAAGTGAGTATGTACTTCCGTTTATTTTATTTTTTATCATTATTAGTATTTTAAGTTATTTGTCTGGATACTGTGAAAGGAGCACGGTATGACACGAACGCGTTAGGTTCTACACGTCTATCACAAAATATGGCTATAGTTTTATTTAGAAAATGGTGCCAATGTGGGGATTTGAACCCCAGACCTACGCATTACGAATGCGCCGCTCTACCAGCTGAGCTACATCGGCTGAAATGTAGTTATGTTATTTGTGATATGTCATTCCTGTGAGGTATTGTTGCGTGGACTGGCTTTGTTGTCATTGCAAGAAGAATTACATAGTAATTCGACGAAGTAATCCAGTCAAAAATCCTGATTTACAGAATGTTTTTAATTATTTTTTGGATTGCCACGTCGCTTTGCTCCTCGCAACGATGATTTGGCACCCATGCAACAACGTAGACGAGCCACGAGGTGACAATGAAGCGTTTTTATAAATGCGTCGAAAACCTTAAATGGAAGTGCTGCGTATCATCGTATTTCTTCTTCTTAACCGGGAAGCCCCAATCCATTCTAATCGGTGCAAAACGTGTTACCCAAATAAAGCCGAAACCAATGGAAGTTCTAAGCGATTTGTCGTTATAAAAACCGTTTGGAGTTTTATATTGTTTCTTATTTAGACCTACCCCCCAAACACTTCCTAAATCCATAAAGACTGCACCGGTTAAATTAAATTCCTCAGGTACAGGAGTAGGAAAATTAAGCTCTGTTGAGAATGTATAATACCTCTCACCGCCAAGCCCTTCATTAGTGTTTTTTTCACGAGGTCCGACACCACCGCTTGCAAAACCTCTTAAACTATAATCACCTAAATTAAAACGATCTGAGATTCTAACGATTTTTCCTCCAAGCCCTGCAATATCACCACCGGCAGCAGATAGTTTTAAAGTAAGCTTGTTATGTATGAAAGATTTATAATATTTACCGTCAACTTCATGTTTTATATATTTATTATCGCCTCCAACGCCAGCAAATTCTTGCGTGCCGCTTATCAAATAACCGTTCTTTGGAACAATTTTACTATCGGTTTGATCATAAGTAATAGTATGTCCTATAGCAGAAGTGATAAATCTTCCCATTTGCTCATTTAAGAATATTGAGCTTGATTGGGATGGGGCACTTAAAATATCACGTTTGATTAAATAATCTATTTCGTGACCTAAAGTTTCTTTAATTTCATAACCAAGAGAGATTTTGACTCCTGTAGAGTTTAATTTATAGTTTTGATCTGTTGTATTTAATACACTGGCACCGCGCCCGGTATAGTTTCTAAATGCGTTTACACCAAGTGATAAATCGCGATCTAAAAAATTGGGTTCAGTAATACCGCCATAATAGCTTGTACTGTTTTTACTTACTTGTACACCGGTGTTAAGAAGTTTACCGGTACCGACCAAATTACGCTCTAGGAAAGAGAAACGTCCGAATAAACCACCGGCAGTATTATATCCTAAATCAAAACCTATAGAGGAAGTAGATTTTTCATCAACTTCAACATCAACATCATATTTATCTTTAGCTTTAGTCGGAGCCAAGCTAATTGCTACTTTCTCAAAATAATCTAAATTTCTAAGATTACGCTCACCTTTTTCAATATATGAACGGTTAATTATGTCACCTTCTTCTGTTTTAAATTCTCTTCTTATAACATAGTCTTCGGTTTTAAGGTTATTAATAATATTAATTTTATTAATATAAACCTTATCGGCTTTCTCAATAATAAATTTAATATCTGCAGTATGATTAGCATTTTTTATTATATCCGGATAAACATTTACAGCATGGTAACCGTTTGCCGTAAAATATTCTCCGATTTTTTTAGCCATATCATCAACCGTTTTCATATTGAAAACCTTACCTTGCTTAATAGTAACAATTTTATTAAGCGATGTTATATTTATATTAGGTAATTTATTGTCTATCGTAACATTACCGAAGCTATATTTTTCTCCCTCGTCAATGGAGTAGGTAATGGTGAAATATTCTTTAGTATTATTGAGTTCTGCCGATGCTGAAATTACTCTAAAATCTGCAAAACCTACAGATTGATAAAACTCTCTCAGTAATTCTTGATCATATTCCACTCTATCAGGATCGTACGTATCGTTACTTTCTAAAAAACGAAACCAACGAGATTCTTTAGTTAAGATAACAGATTTAAGTTCTGAATCACTATAATTTTCATTACCACTAAAATAAATATACTTAATAGCGGTTTTTGGCCCTTCTGCTATATCAAAAATAACCTTAACTCTGTTGTTTTCTAAATGTTCGATTTTAGGTGTTACTGTAGTAGCAAAACGTCCGCTACGTTTATAAATTTCTAATATTTTTTTTACGTCTAATTCGATTTTAGCTTGGCTAAGAGATTCGCCAGACATTGTATAAATTTCTTTAGCGAGCATATGGGTTTTGATTTTAGAATTACCGCTAAATACTACACTACTTATAAAAGGAGTTTCAGTAACGCCAACTATTAAATTACCCTCATTTGTTATATGCATATTTATATTTCTAAAAAGTGAGGTGGCATATAAACGTTTTATTGCCTCATCTTCTTTAGAATTATTATAGGTTTCTCCTACCTTAAGCTTTAAATAGCTCTCAATAGTAGAACGCTCAACCCTATGGTTACCTTCGATAGTTATTTTATGAATTACAGAGTCAGCTAATGCAATATGATAATAAAAAATTGTTAATAATAAAATTGTTAACTTACTACTCATTGATCTGATTTTCACCTAAAACCTTCTTTAAGATTTAATTTAAATTTCTAATGTTATAAATACGATGTCATACCGGGGCTTGATCATGGTATCCAAAAATAATAAATTAGACACTGCGATCAAGTCGCGGTGTGACAAGAACTGGAGTCCCGCTTACGTGGGAATGACATTGAACACGTACAACAATACCAGCCACTCCACGGGATGACAGGTGCATTTAAACGTAATTAATGTACCCCACTATAGTAGATAATATAAACGAGAGCAAGCAAATCTATAATTTAGGAAAGTAAATTTTGTATATCGTTGAAAACAGAGAGTATAATAAGAAAAATTATTATTGCTGCTCCTAATTGTAACAAAATATTTTTAGTTTGAGGATTCGGTAATCTATCGGTAATTGCTTCATAGATTATAAATATCAAATGTCCGCCGTCAAGCACCGGTATAGGTAGTAAGTTCAGTAATCCTAAGTTAACGGAAAGCATAGCTATAAATAATAGATACATTTGGGTTCCACCCGCTATAGATTTTCCTGACTCTTTAGCAATAGCTACCGGCCCTCCTATCTCATCTAATGAACGTTTTCCTACAATCATTTGCGATATTGCTTTTAGAGTTAAAGCGGACATATCTATAGTAGTATTAATAGCTTCCCAAAATCCTCTTAAAATTCCTATTTTAGTATGAATAGGTTCATTTTTAGCTATAATACCGATGTGAAGAGTTTTCTTAACTTTCTTTTCTTCGTGAGGCGATATAATTATTTCTTGAGGCATTATATTAACAGTAAATTCCTCACTTTTTCTTTCTATAGTTAAAGTAGAAGAGCTAAAGCCGTTAATTAATATTTCTTTCTGTACGTCCACGAAATCTTTAACAGATTTATTGTTAACCTTAACAATTTTATCTCCTTCTCTTAAGTCTGCTCTTTCTGCCGGTGATAAAGCTACTACATCGCTTATTATAGGAGGAATCTCGGTTTTTCCAAAGTAACAATAAAAACCTGCAAATATTATTATGGCAAGTAAATAATTAATTAACGGACCTGCCGCAACTATTAAAAAACGTTCTAAACAAGATTTAGCATAAAAAGCTACTTTTTCGTTAACTTCTTTAGTCTGCTCCACAAGGCTGCGATCATAGCCGTAAATCTTGACATAACCACCAAGAGGTATAAGACAAATCTTCCACCTAACTCCTTTTGTATCGGTAATGCCTATTAGTTCTTTACCGAAACCTATCGAGAAATCTTCAACTTTTACATTGAAATATCTAGCAATACAATAATGCCCAAATTCATGGATAAATACCAAGATGCTGATGGTTATAATAAACCCGATTATAGATAGCATAAAAATTTTATAAGTTTACTAATAAATTAGTTTAAGGTATAAATTGTAAGGTTATAGATGTCATTGCGTTGTTGTGATTGCTATTGTTACTGTTTGGTGATGTAATTCCCGCTTAGGCGGGAATGACATCAAGCCATCTCATACTCACAATAACGAAAATTAAATTTTAAATTGCTTTCTTTATGAGTTCAAATAAAATTAATAAAAAATCGATTGCACGTATTGCAGCAGTGCAAGCTATTTATCAAAACATATTGCAAAATAACGACGATATGGATGATATCATGCAAAATGTACTTTCTTTTTATCGAAATGATAGTTCTATAACAAATTTAACGGGCAATTTAAAAATATCATTAAGTATAAGTCATTTTAAAATCCTGGTAAAGTCAGTATTTGAAAATATTAATAAACTAGACGAAATTATCGACAATCATTTGACAAATGATAAAGATCCCGCACATATGCCGATCTTACTACGAGCTTTATTGCGTGCTGGTATATATGAGCTATTGTTCTATCCTACTACGCCTGCTAAAGTAGTAATTAACGAATATACGGATATAGCAAATGATATGTTAAATGGATACGAGATCGGTTTTGTTAATTCGGTATTAGACACAATAGCCAAAGAGAAGAATAAAATTTCATGACAAATAATTTAAGCGGCTATAGAAATAAATTCGTTAGAGTTAAGACTTCTAAAAAACGTACTGTTTCTTCTGGTAATTGGCTTAGACGCCAATTAAACGATCCATATGTTGCAAAAGCACGTATAGAAGGCTTTAGGTCGAGAGCGGCATATAAACTACTTGAAATTCATGAAAAATTTAAACTTTTTACTCCTAATATGAAAATTGTTGATCTAGGAGCAGCCCCTGGGGGATGGAGCCAAGTAGCTTCCAAGCTCATTAAAGCTTCGGATAATAGCCTCAATAATAAAATAATCTCTATCGATTTGTTAGAAATCGAACCTATTATCGGAGTTGAGTTTCTTCAAAAAGACTTTTTTGAAGAAAATACGGAAGAATTAATTATTCAGGTTTTAGACGGTAAAGCTGATATAGTAATGAGTGATATGGCATCAAATACCACAGGTCATAAAGCTACAGACCACATACGAACCTTACTGTTATGTGAGCAAGCTTTTGAATTTGCTTTAAAAGTATTAAAGCCATCTGGTCATTTTATTGCTAAAATTTTTCGTGGCGGTGCAGAAAATGAATTATTAAATAAAGTGAAGTGTGAATTTAAAACGGTAAAACATTTTAAACCTTCGTCCAGCCGCAGCGAATCTACAGAAATATATTTAGTTGCTATAAATAAAAAATAACATATATAAATTTACTATATATATGTTATTTTTTTATTTAACATACTAGATGATAATTACTTATATCCCCCGTTGTTTTGACTTCCTGAGCATATTCTTGACTGCAGCTTTGAAAATTATTATATATCTCAACTAAATTAGCTCCGGTTTCAGTTTCAACTATTTGATTATATAAATTTTTTTTAAAATTTAGAGTATGTTTAGCATATTTTTGTGTTTCTGTTTCCCAATCATCTATGGTCAAAGTAATATTCTGTTTCAAATCAGAAAAATTAACAAGCCCATGCCTACTGATCCCGGCTATTATTTCCTCAAAGCCTTCGACTATTCCATTAATTCCTAGATATTTTATAGCTTTTTGCTTGGCAAAATTGTATAAATATGATGCCCATGCTTCTAATTGTGATAGTTCTGTTGTTTTACTAGGAAGAACCATTATTGTTTTCCCCAAATGCTTATTAGTAATATTAACAAGATTATGTTTTGCATTATATATTTTAGAATGGGTAGCTAGCTCCTCTATTGGAGTTGTTACTTTTTCTGTAAAGACATTTTTTTTGATGGCTCTTTCAATGATCGGTTTTGAGCCAGGGCTGTCAAAAGTTGTAGATTTATTAAAAGGTAGGTTACGAGAATGTATTTCTACCAAGCTTAAATCTGCATATATTGCTCCAAGTGAATGACCGCTAGTATTAAAAATATATTCTGTGGCTTTATTTAAGCCGCCTAATTTATTAATTACTTCATTAACAAATTCCTGAAGTGGAGTTAGTTTAGTAGGTAAATAATGAAGAGCGATTAGTAAGTCGTCTAGGAAATCAGATATATTGAATTTTGTACCGGCACTAGTAATATGAACTTCTTTAGTTTCTTTATTTATAAATGCAACGGCTTTATAACCATATTTAGCGGTGTTGACATAATCACATGAAGCAGTTAATATTTCCCAGCCGCTATCTGTTAATTGTGCATTGACCTTTGATGCTTCTAGATTATAAGTATTTAAATCATCTGTTTTATATGCGAGGTCTAACCCTATATAAGCAAGCTTTTTAGTACTAATATGTTTAGAATTTTTGTACTTAGACATATCTGCCTCTTTATTTATCGGTATTACCATAAAATGTGGTTTTTTCTAAAAAATGTCAAGTATTAATACTCATTAAACTTATTATTAAATAAAGGTTTACATTATAAACAAAACCATAAAACATGGTAATTAAAAACAAGGATATAGGCTATGTTGACATTATTAGTACGTAATTTATTCGTAAGTAATAAACCTATTACTTACGTATCTTTAATAGCAAAAGCAAAAGCAGATTATAGTTTTTATACGAAATTAGCATCAGGAAGCTTTCTGGCAGGAATAGGTAGTTTTTTTCATCTAGTAGTTGGCTAAGCAAAATACCTTTAATAACAGGGGCTTTTTTTGGTACTAGTTATTGGGCAAAAGGCATTATGGATAGTAATGAACAAATAAAGCTTTTTACTAAAGCTCATGAAGCAACTAAATCTGAAGAGTATTTAGCTACTTCGTCGTTAGGAAGTTTTGTATACGGTACTGCTGTAGATAAAAACGGTGTAGATCAATTGACTGGTAAATATATTGAAGGAACAAACGGTAAGATAATATCTAATGCAATAACTCGTGTACCAACCTTAAGTTTAACGGAAGACGGCGTTGGTTACAAGCATAATGGTGGTTATGAAATAGTAGAATCAACAGATCGTGCGTTATATCAGGAAATACCTGGCGTGAAAGGACAATATACAAATAAATTAGTTATGGATACCAGTATTCTTTCTTTACATGGTTGTATTATTCAGCAGTTAATACAAAATTGCTATTCAAGCGACGATATTGAAAAAGCTTTAAGTTTAGGAACTATTGAAAAGAGAGAAAGTTATAAAAATAAGAAATTAGCAGAATACAAGCCAAATTTGACAAGTACGCTATGGCATGGTACAGAGCAAGCTATGAAAAATAAAGAAGTAGAACTTTCACAAGAAATACAGAAATATGCCGCAATAAATGAAGCTTATAAAGCATTATTTAATTATCATACTTCCGGTACTAGCGAAGAACAAGAAGAGCAGTTTTATAGCCTTGATTATAATAATCTTAATGATGATCAAACTCAAATCTTAGGAGATGAGGGAGATGAAGGATATATATCTGATATTGCCTAGTCACTAGATACAAAATTTTCTAGAGAGTAATGTTATAGATCTATAACATTACTCTGTTTTATTTAATAACCTCTTTAGCTCTCTTTTCAAAAGCTATAATCATTTTTTCGGTTGCTTTGCTAAAATAAGTGCCGATTAATTTATCCAGTATTACGGATTTCATTTTAAAATCAATAAAGAATTTTAATTCCGTTCCTGCTGTGCATGGAACAAATTGCCAAGTACTTGTTAAATATTCAAAAGGTCCTGAAATAGCTACCGTATTAATCAAATATATTCCATCATCTGTTATTTCGCTTGTAACTCGTGAGTTATATTTTTCTGAAAAGCCTTTTAACTGAATTACTAATTCAGCAATAACCTCTTGATTGTTTGCTGAAATGATTCTAGAAGCAGAACACCAAGGTAAGAATTTAGGATAAGACTCTACATCCCACACCAAATCAAACAATTTCTGCAGTTGGTAAGGTAAAACCTTAATTTGCTCAAATGATGCCATAATATTAGAAATCAGTGACTTTACCTTTATGTTGCCAATCGTCGTATCTTGTCGGTTCTAGACCTTTCACACCGCCGATTTCTTTTGCTTTTGGTACAGCGTCATTCACAAAGCTTGATACAGGCGAATTTTTGGAGTTAAGTCTGTACTCACGGACATAAGTACGCTCCGTAGATTTACTCTTAAATTCATCCTGTCTGAAGCTTTCTGAATTTAGCTGTAAATTGTCTTCTTCTGATATATTATTATATTTTTCATTCGTCATGGTAATAATATGAGATTTAATCGTATTTATATTAATAGTCGTTTAGCTGAAAATAGCAAGATAGAATTAGCAAGTGATCATGTTCATTATGTTAAAACGGTGCTACGCCTTAAAGTAAATGATGGTTTGCGTATCTTTAACGGTACGGAAGGAGAATTTTTAGCACACATTACCGCTATAGGTAAGCATAACATATCGGTTAGGCTTAAAGAACAGTTAAAAAAGCCTTATACAGAATCTGCATTAACTCTTGCTGTTGCTATAATAAAGCAAGATAAATTAATGCTTGCAATAAATATGGCTACGCAACTCGGTATAACTAAAATTATTCCGTTAATTACTAGTCGGTGTCAATTTAGAACAGTAAATATAGAACGTTTAACGAAATGTGTTATTGAGGCTACAGAGCAATCAGAACGTCTTATTCCCCCGATAATTGAAAAAGCTATCACAATACAAGATTGTCTTAAAAAGCATAATAATTTTATGTTATATGCTAATGAACATGAAAAAGAAGAAAATTCTATATTACGAATTTCATCATTACTGGATAATAATATAGCTATTATTATTGGACCGGAGGGAGGTTTTACTAATGATGAACTGGAACTTCTTGCTTCATACAAGAATACAAAATCCGTCAGTTTAGGAAGTAATATATTACGTGCTGAAACAGCAGTAATAACTGCTATAGTACAAGTGAAGTTGTTAGGTCGTAATTGCGAGGAGCAAAGCGACGTGGTAATCCAGAAAAATAATAAAAAAATGCTATAAATTAGCATTTTTTACTGGATTGCTTCGTCGAATTACTGTGTAATTCTTCTCGTAATGACGAAAAGGTAGAGTTACTTCGCTTTCTCTATTACGGGTTTACAAAATAGTTGACCTAAATAAAGGCAAGCATATACAGCACAAAAGCCTATAATTATATAAAGTATTGTAACAATAATTGGAAATGAGCCAAATAAAAGTGTTACTAAATTAAAATTAAATAACCCGACTAAGCCACAATTTATAGCACCTATGGAAGATAATAAATGTATAGTAGTAAATAAGCGGATTATTAGAAGTATTTATTAACATATTTTGACCTCATATTCATTAAACGTAAAAGAATCATTTCTAATTTTGAGCTATATGTCTACTAAATTTTATAATTCTATAAGTTATTAATCCTTCTTAACAGTTTGATATATTAAAGGTATAACAAAAATTGTAAATATAGTACTGATGCTTAATCCTCCAACTATTAACAAGCCTATAGAATTACGAGCAGCAGCAACGGCTCCATCCGCAAAGACTAGAGGTAAAGCTCCGACTACAGCAGCCACGGTAGTCATAATAATTGGACGCAAGCGAAGTCTTGAGGATTCTATTATATCTTCTTGAAGATTTACTCATTTTTCTCTTAGTTGATTAGCAAATTCTACTATCATAATAGAATTCTTAGTAATTAACCCAATTAAAGTAATAAGTCCGATATTAATATACATATTAAGGCTATTACCGGGAAGCTAGAGAGCAAGTACACCGCCGGTTATTGAGAAAGGTACGGCTAGTAATATTAATAAAGGGTCAGTAAAGCTTTCAAATTGAGCTGCAAGCACTAAATAGATAAATACAAGAGCAAACACAAATGTAAGCATATTACTGTCTGCATCTCTCATTTGTTTAATCTCACCGATATATTCAATTATAGTATTACTAGGGTCGAGTAACTTAGCGGCTATTTTATTGATTTCATTAATTGCATCATTAATTTTTCCGTCAGGAGCAAGATCAGAAGAAATAGTAACGGATTTTGAATTATTATAATGACTATATGATTTTATTGATATTTTTTTCCGTAATATTAGCTATTGATTCAAGCGGTAACATATTATTATTTTTTGCTCTAATTGAAATTTTACTAAAATCGCTAATATTTTTGTGATCTTTTTGATTAAAGTGCAATATAACGTCATATAAATCATTACCCATTCTAAAATCCCCAATTTGTTGACCTGCAAGTAAATATTGTACCGTTTTGCCTATATTGGCCAAATCCATTCCGTATCAATAAGCCTTATCACGGTTGACTTCTATACTTATAGTCGGCATTGCTGATTGTAAATTTCTATTGACGTTTAAGAAAATAGGATTTGTTTTCATTATATCAATAAATTGTTGTGATATTTTATCTAAATCATCATATTTAAGGTTTGTTTGAATAGTAAACTCAATAGGACTACTTGCATTACCGCTAACCATTGAACGTGGATCCATAGCGAAAATCGACATGCCCGGTATTTCGGAAAACTGATTATTTAACATATTTTTAACAGTTGCTTGGGAACGAGAACGCTCACCCCAATCTTTTAACTGAATAAATCCAAAAACATTATCACTACCGCCTGCACCTATTACCATCAGATAACCTAATATATCTTGATAATTAGCAAGGATTTTTTCGGCTTCTTTCACTACTTTAGTAGAAGATTCTAAACTAGAACCCTCAGGACCTTTAAGAGAAACTTGTAAAAATCCATCATCTTTTTGTGGTACGAAAATTTTTTGAGTAAATTTAAAACTAATAATCAGCACTATAAATGATGATACAATAATGATCACAAATTTCTTTTTATTGTCAAAAGTTAGCTTGAGATAGTAAATAATATTTATTTTGAATAAATTGTAGAATGTCGTGAAACTTTACTAAGAATTTCGATAAGTCCGTATTATGTTTTGTAACCATACGACTTGACATCATTGGAGTTAAAGCAACAAATCCTGAAAACAAAACGCAAAATGCTACAGTCCAAGCAAATTCAATAAATAATTTTCCGATAAAACCCTCTATAAAACCGACGGGTAAAAATACGGCAGCAATGGTAATAGTCATAGCAATGATTGCAAAGCCGATTTCTTTAGAAGCAAGTAAAACTGCTTCCATGGGTTTATTCCCCATTTCATTATATCTAAAAATGTTTTCAAGCATAACTATCGCATCATCGACAACTAAACATATAGCAAGTATCATAGCAAGGAGCGTAAAGATATTAATAGAAAATCCAAAAATATACATTACGCTACAAGTACCGATCAACGATACCGGAATCGTCACAAACGGAATTAAGGTAATTTTAGCAGAAGCAAGAAATAAATATGTGACTAAAAATACTAATATTACAGATTCAAAAATTGTTTGAAATATCGCATAAATTGATGCTTTTACAGGGATTGCTCCATCATATGCGATATCCATGTGTATTCCTTTGGGCATTGATTCTTTAATTCTTTCTAGCTCTTTAGTTACTTCATTTGATAAATCTATGACATTAGCTTTTGATGCTTTTATAAGACCAAGAGCAATGGAGCTTTTTCCGTTATATCGGAAAATTATGTCCTCATCGTGAGAAGTGAAAGATATTTTCGCTATATCGCGTAATTTTATGATACCTCCGTTTTGTACTTTTAGCATAATATTGCCGAATTCTTCCGGTGTAGATAAAGAGCCTTCAAGCGTTACTATAAAATTATTACTTTTTGTTTTAATTATACCTATTGGCTAATCTTTATTTTGCTCTTTTATTGCAGATTCAATCTTCAATAAAGAAATTTTATGTTGATATAATTTTTTGGAATCTGGTTCTATTCTCATTATATATTCCCGATAGCCGTAAATTTGCGATTGTCCTAGGCTTTCAAGTTTATCTAACGGTCTTTGTAGATTATATTCGACGATCTTTGTCAATTCTAAATCGCTATATTGATCACTTTCAACACTTATGAAGAGGCTTGTCAAACTATCGGCATCAAGTTTTGCAACTGATGGGGCTTTCATATCTTGCGGGAACATATAAGTGATATCCGATATTTTAGAACGCACATCGTTTAATGCTACTGCGATATCGGTAGATAATAGAAACGATAAAGTAATACTATTTGCGTCTGTAGAACTTTGAGAAGTTATATAATCTAAGTTTTAACCGTCTTTAAAGCTTTTTCTATACGTGTCGTTATTTCTTTTTTCATATATGAAGCACCGGCACATGCATAATGAGCTTCGACGTTATATAATGGGCACTGAAATATCACGAGTTCCTCTAATTTGTAGTTTGGTAAAAATTGTCACAAGAGCTAGATAACCAAACTCAAAACTGTAGCAAAGACAGGGCGTTTAATACAAATTTCAGACAATAACATTGGATTTAATATATTTTGCCTTAAAAATTTTATTCTAAATTAATGTGAATAGCCGCATTATTACATAAATCTGCCATTTGGTTAGAAATATTCTATATAAAAAGTGAAAGATGGTTTCCAACTTATTATATAAATTAAGTATATATTGTTTTTTATGTAAAACTTATAATTTTTTACAAAGTAGAAAATTAGCTTTTGTAATTTACTACTGACAATAAATTAGGGTTTGAATGATAAATTTTCACTTTAGTTACTTGATTAAGATAGTCTTAACAGTATTACTGATGTAAAATGGCTACATTTTTTTATAAATTAATATAATAACGTATATATTTTAAACTTTGTAAATAACTGGTATTTGCAGTATGTGGGTAGTTTGTTATAATTAACTCACATAAAAAATATATTGATGTATATTATTGCCAGTTGTATATATTGTTTTATAAAAAAACATCAATACATATTAACCCATTAAAGGAGAGTTGATTTTATTATGAGTACACATAACAAAAGCGAACCAAAAAAAATGAATAAAACCGAATTTATAGCATTTATGACAGACCATGCTCATAATCATAAACATGCTTCACATAAAACATTAACAAAAGCTGATGCTGAGAAAGCACTTAATTTAGTTCTTGATAGTGTGATTAGTGCTATAAGGAGCCACTATAATATTAATATAACAGGTTTTGGTTCATTTGAAATACATCATAGAAAAGCACGTGAGGGCCGTAACCCAAAAACTGGAGCAAAAATGAAAATAGATGCTTACAATCAACCTACTTTTAGAGCTGGAAGAAAAATGAAAGAAGCTTGTAATTAAAAAAGTAACTTATTACAGTACTGATAGTTTCCAAACCACGTTATAAGTTTGCAGGGTGATACTAGAAAAACCGGCTCATGCAACAATGCTCTGCAAAAGCCGGAATGATATAGAACAATTCTTAACGATATTACAACCATTGATAATTGAACGCCTAAAGTTTAACTTAAAGCATAATAAGCTATATCATAGTTGGCTTATCGAAGCTGAAAATATAGAGCAAGCTTTAAAAGATTTAGAAGATTTCGTATATAGTACGCTTTTTAAGAATAGCATTCCGCTTGAAAACAATCCTGATTATCATTTTATCTCTAGAGAAACTTCATATACATCTAATGCTAAAAATATTTCTATTGAACAAATAAGAAAATTACAAGACTTCTTAAGTAAAACTTCTGCAATCTCAGGTTATAAAGTTGTAGTAATTTATGCGGCAGATCTTATGAATTTGAATGCAGCGAATTCATGTTTAAAAATTCTTGAAGATGCACCAAAGAATAGTTACATTTTTTTAATTACTTCAAGAGCTGCAAGTATTATATCTACGATTAGATCAAGATGTTTTAAAGTTAATATTAGATCTACTCTACCTCATGCTCGAAATGACTTATATCTTCAGTTTATTCAACCGATAGCAGATAATGAAACATTAGATTTTATTCATCGTTTTACTAATAAAGACCGAGAATTATGGCTAGATTTTATTGACAATTTATTATTATTAATGAATAGAATGCTTAAAAAAGCTGCTAACGTTAATATTGAACTGCTAGATTTAGAAAATAAGATTTTTAATAAATTATCAAATAAGCATCCTTCCTATTTACTACAAAAATTTACCGGTATAAAAAAGTTAATATATAATACCATTGATTATGATTTGGACTTAAAAACAAGTTATATATTAGTGGTGAATGAGTTTACTAGTAATTAACACGACATCACTACGTTCCTTTCAATGTTATTCATAAAAGGCGTTATTGTATGGATAGGTAAAATCAGTTGTGTCACCCTGTGGCTCGACCACTTTGTCCATAAAAACAACTTGCAATACTAATAATTTTAGTATTTTTAACTGGATCCCGCGATCAAGTTAATTAGGATGACAACGGAAAATCGATTCATGCAACAACGCCTACATAAAACCATAAAATATTATTGTTGCTAAAACATATTGGGCAAAATATATTAGAACTTTATAAATTAAATTACTTACATGTTTAAAACTTTAACACAAAATTTAACGAAGATTTTTGATAAATTAGCCAGTTCAGGCATTTTAACGGAAGCTCAAATAGATAACGCTATGCGTGATATCAGAGTGGCTCTTTTAGAGTCGGATGTTGCATTACCGGTGATAAAAGATTTTATAGCAGAAGTTAAAAAGAACGCTTTAGGGCATGAGGTTATTAAATCCGTTTCACCGGGGCAGATGATAATTAAAATTATTCATGAAGAGATGATAAATCTCTTAGCTTCAAGTGAAAGTGAGACAAAGCTAAATTTAAATTCAAAGCCGCCCATAAATTTCCTAATGGTAGGGCTGCAAGGGAGCGGTAAAACTACCGCAAGTGGCAAGCTTGCTCTGCGACTTAAAAATCAAAATAAAAAAGTTTTACTTGTTTCTTTGGATACTTACAGACCGGCCGCCCAAGAGCAACTTGCTATACTGGCAAACTCAGTACAGATTAATTCATTACCTATTGTGCAAGGTGAGCAACCTCTTGATATTGTCACAAGAGCTATTGCCGAGGCTAAAATTTCTGCTTATGACGTTGTAATTTATGATACGGCAGGTCGTACACAAATTGATCAAGAGATGATGGAGGAAGCGCTTGCAATAAAAAATATAGTGGAGCCTACAGAAACTTTGCTAGTAATTGATAGTATGACAGGGCAGGATGCGGTAGTTACGGCAAGCAACTTTAATAAAAAGTTAGAAATTTCAGGATTAATTTTATCTAGAATTGACGGCGATTCTAAAGGCGGTGCAGCACTTAGTGTAAAATATATTACTAAAAAGCCGATTAAATTTTTAAGTAGCGGTGAAAAACTAACTGATTTAGAAGAATTCAATGCTGAACGTTTAGCTTCTCGAATACTTGATATGGGCGATATTATATCTTTTGTTGAAAAAGCAGCTAGTATCGTTGATAGAGAAGAAGCTGAAAAAACTGCAGCTAAATTAAAAAAAGGTAAGTTTGATTTAAATGATTATCTTCAGCAAATGAGAAGTATAAAAAAAATGGGAGGTTTTGGAAGTATACTTAGTATGTTACCGGGTAGCGGTAAAATTATGGATCAAATAGATCAATCAAAATTAAATAGTAAAATAATTGAACATCAAGAAGCAATGATTTTATCTATGACTCTGAAAGAACGTAAGAATCCGGATATAATTAATGCATCTCGTAGAAAACGTATAGCTGCTGGAGCAGGGACTACAGTACAAAAAGTCAATATTTTGCTAAAGCAATATAAGCAAATAAGTGAGATGATGAAAAAAGCCAGTAAAATGAATCCTAAAAATCTATTACGTAGCGGAATTGGAAAATTGTTTTCATAAAACGGCATTATTGCCTGGAGTGGTAAAATCCACTGTGTCACCCCGTGGCTTGACAAAGGTGAAATTAATCCACACGGGCAATGCACACGTGAAGTAAAATTTAATTAATTTTCAATTTCAAAGCATTTGCAAAAAATGTATAGATTTTGATAAAATAATTGGCACTATCTTTTAAATCACTAACACTACAATGCCAACTATCTCAACTTTCTAGAAAGTAAGTTCTAGTATTTGAGTTTTGCTCAAGTACATACTCAAAAATTCTTCCATGCCATGTGGTTTACACGCTGATCTAATACTGAATCTGTAACTAACACAGTTGGGTATTTGTACGTTAAAGATAAATTCTCTAGCGGTGCATTTTTTAATATGTACTAAATCATTTGGATTGTCCGGATCTCCATATTCAGTTATCCATGAATGTCCTGCTTCGAATTTTTTATAGCGTACCATATCAAGTATAGGTACTTCACACGTTATAGCTCCAAATAAATCGGTACGCTGCGTCATAGCAACACTTACTAACAATCCGCCATTACTTCCTCCTTTAATTCCTAAATATTCAGTGCTAGTAATATTTTGCTTTATTAAATCCTCTGCTATTGCAATTAAATCATTAAAGCTGGTTTTGACGTTTTATTCCTTGAGCCGCCTTATGCCACTCAGGACCAAATTCTCCGCCGCCTCTGATATTAGTAAGTACATTAACGCCGCCATTTTAAACCCATAGTTCATTTACTCTAGAACAATACGGAGAATTTATTACTTGAAATACTCCATATGCGGTGAGTAATGTTGGGTTTTACCGTCAAATTTTGTACCTTTCTTATAAACAACAAAATACGGTATTTGGACTCCATCAAAGTTTGCCATTTTCTCTTTCTGAGCTACAACATAATTTTTACTATCAAACGGATATAAATCTTGCCTCATTATGCTTAATTGGTTAGTTGTGTCCCATAAATATATAGTTGGTGGCACTATAGAATTTTCTATAGTAATTAATACATCTTATGCCTGGTCATCAGAATATATACCAAAAATTGTGTTCTCATAAGGCAATTTTAAGGTTACCGTTTTTGTCCATTTGCTATTTTCTAAAGTAAACGTAATAACTTTTGAAATAACATTCTCGTAGCTAGCCAACAATACTGTATCTTTAGTTACTACTATAGAATCAAAAACCTCACGGTCAGTTTATGACAATAAAATTTTAAAACTAGCCTTATCGCTATCAGCCTTTAGTAAATCTTACCCATGTAAGGCAACAAGCGCAGCGCTTTATATTATTACCTTGAAATTTCCAATCATAACGTAGCAACCAAAATACATATTCTTTAAAAGAACCTTGAGGAGTTGCATCTGATGGCATATTTATTTTTTGTAATTTTAAGTTCTCATCTTTAGTATCTAAAATATTATTATCATAATTATAAAAAGCCTTATCTGCAGATATAAATATTAAAGATGAAGAAATATTATCGGATCAACGCTTACCGGCTGACACTAGTATATATTCTTTTGGTATTTCAAATATTTTTTTGCTTTCTCTACAGGTTATCCTCGCTTCCATATGTAGAGCGAGTTAGGATATAAAGAGTCGGTAACATCCTCTTTATGCAAAACTGGATTAAATATAATAGTATCTTGGTCGATCAAAGCATGATAAGTAAATTTGCCTTCTAATAATTTTCTGCTACTTGTTGTTGGTTCAAAGCAATTTTTTACAAAATCTTTTTTGTCTAAATCCCATATTCTCTAAAGAATATCTCATCCTTATCACCAAAGGACATAGTAATTAAGTAACGCTTAGGGTTTTGAAAACAATCACTTCCACCTCGATACATTACTTTTTTACCGAGTTTTTTGGATAATTTATCAAAATCGATTAGAACTTCCCAATTTGGTTTATCTTTAGAGTAATTCTCAACTAATAATGTCCTACGCCATAACCCTTGCGGATTTTTATCATCTATCCCAAAATGATACACATAACCTTTACAGATAATACCATATGGAATTTTTCTTTGGTCATAAAATATTGATTCTATTTCTTTTTTGATCGGTTTATATTCCGGCATAGATTGGAAAGCTTGTTCTTTTTTATCAGTATGCTCTTTTGTCCATTTTAGAGCTTCAGCTCCTTCAGAGTCTTCTAGAATTTGGTATTTTTCGTGTGATATAATTTGTGCCTTATTATTCCCATAGCTTGAACACAAAAAGTTAATAAAATAATTATAAAATAGCAGGTAAGTTTTTTCATCATTTTAATAATATCTCTGAAATTAAAAATATTGATTATTGAAATCTCGGCCAATCGATTTTATTCTATGTACATAATATATTTATCCTTATAATCTTCTGGTACAAGAATTGTATATTTGAGTGATATATATTGGATTAATAAACAAAAATTGTAAAGCTGAGTTTACTTCAATTTATACTTATAAAAGTAATATTAATGATGTACTGATAATGGTAGTATATCATTGATATTTATGTCTAAAAACCTTAAGCATGATGAGATGATATGAAGTGCATTGGAAAATCCAATGGTAGCCAAAGAGTTTTTTCAAATGCACTTACCATCACGTATATAAAGTTTGGTTTCTTTTAAAACCATTAAAATGGAAAAAGATAGTTTTGTAGATAAAACAGTTAAGAAATCCATATTAGATATTGTATTTTCTGTTAAATTTGATAGTGAAGACGGTTACGTATTTTTATTATTAGAACATCAAAGTAAACCTGATTATTATATATATGGATTTTCGCTTGTTTAACTACACGTTAAACATTGCCGAGTATTGTATGAAAGCAATAAAAAGCAAGAAATGTCCTTGCATGTATCATTTAGTATTTGATAATGGTATACAACAATATAATGTTTCTCGAAATCTTTGGGAAGTATTTAAAAATAGCGAATTGGTAAAAGCTACTTGGAGTAATGATTAACGTGCATGATATATATGAACAAGCATTGAAAGAAAATGCTCTGTCGGGTATTTTGCAATTTTTTATGAAGCATATTCACGAACGAGATTTACTAAAAATATGGCAAGAAGTAGCTGATCTTTTACCTAAATTTGCTAAGGTTAACATAGGCATTGATTATATAGAGCTAATTTTATTCTATACTTTGACCAAAATTAGGCAAAGTGATATTCTAGAAGTAGAAAGGATGCTCAAGTCACATTTAAATCCTAAGAAAAGAGAAAAAATTATTGGCAGTATCGCACATTATTGGGAAAAGCAAGCTATAGACAAGGGGATAAGAAAAGAAAAAATGATTATAGCAAAAAATTTAATCAAAGCCGGTTTAAAAACTGAATTAATAATTGCATTAATCGGATTAAAAAAAGAAGAGATTGAGAAATTAGAGCAAATTGCCTAAATTCTTTAAAAATATGAAAGTTATGGCAGATGATTTAAGCATTTATATTCATTGGCCTTTTTGTTTATCAAAATGTCCGTATTGTGATTTTAATTCTCATGTGGCTAGCACTATAGATCATAATCAATGGATTAAATCGTATGAAACCGAAATTGAGTATTTTAAGAATATTATTCAAAATAAATATATAAAATCCATTTTTTTTGGTGGCGGAACTCCTTCATTAATGAATCCCGTATTAGTTGAATTGATAATCAATAAAATCAATAATCTAGCAATTCTTGATAATCGAACTGAAATAACTCTAGAAACCAATCCCACATCATTTGAAACTGAAAAATTTAAAGCGTTCAAATCTGCCGGAATTAACCGTGTGTCCATTGGAGTACAATCCTTAAAAGAAGACGATTTAAAAAAATTAGGCAGAACTCATGATGCTTTGCAAGCCATCAAAACAATTGAGCAGGCAAATGGGATTTTTCCAAGAGTTTCATTCGATTTAATATATGCACGTAGCGGTCAAAAATTAAAAGACTGGCAAGAAGAATTAAAGCAAGCTATGCAACTCGCAAATGGGCATATCTCTCTTTATCAATTGACTATCGAAAAAGGTACACCTTTTTATAAATTATTTAATGAGGGTAATCTGATTGTGCCGCATTCAGATGCGGCAGCTGAAATGTACGAATGGACAAATCATTATCTAGCATCTAAAAAATATTTTAGATATGAGATATCTAATTATGCTCTAGCAAATCAGAAATGTTTGCATAATTTGACTTATTGGCATTATAATAGTTGCTTAGGTATAGGTCCCGGGGCTCATAGTAGAATCATTGAACCGTCAGGTTCGGTAGCGGCAATTATGATGTGGCACAAGCCAGAAAAATGGTTAGACTCAGTTAAAACAAAAAATGTCGGTATTCAAACTAACGCTAAGCTAACACATCAAGAAATAATCGAAGAGATTTTAATGATGGGTTTACGTCTTAGCAAAGGCATAAATATTTCTACATTAGAGCAGAAAATAAACGCAAAATTAATGGATATTTTAGACATGAATAACCTTAAACATTATCAAGCGTTAGATTTAATTAAACTAGATAAAAATATCTATCTTACCGACAAAGGTTTAATGCTACATAGTTACATAGTACCTAGATTAATTATATGAAAATTATTCAAGCAATTTTAAAGTTTATAATTATTTTTCTAGATTGCCACGTTGCTTTGCACATCGTCAGGCATTGCACACGACGTTTTTATATGATTTCCATACAATCGCCATATTTATTATACCCATATCCAAGGTTGAGCAGAATTTGCTAATATACCTTGGTTTATATCTTCAC
Source organism: Rickettsia akari str. Hartford (assembly GCF_000018205.1). NCBI lineage: Bacteria > Pseudomonadati > Pseudomonadota > Alphaproteobacteria > Rickettsiales > Rickettsiaceae > Rickettsia > Rickettsia akari. Next base: position 236,642 of record NC_009881.1, read on the forward strand.
TGAATATATTCTAATAAAATAATGGTCTTTTCCATCCCATTTATGGCTATAGCTATCTCTTTTATGTACAACCGTTTTATTGCTTAATACAACAATATTACCGGAAGTAACATATATATAGTTTTGCATAGATTCTTGATCTACAATTTCTCTAATTTTATTTAAAAACCCTGCTGCTCTTTGTGTTTCAGGAATAGCATCAATTGTTATTCTGCTATAATAGCCGGTAGCGTATTCTACTAATAAAGGTATGTTGTTGCTTAATATTTTACATGAAAAAGAATCTGCCCTTGTTACTGTAAATTCATTACTACACCCGATTAAGATATCTTGGTAGCTCAATTGATTTAATATATCTTTAAGGCTAATATATATTATAGCTAGATTATCATGTCCTTTATGTAGAATCCCAAAAATTAAATAAAATATAAGAGATCAGTTATCACTCTTATCTGCTATTGGACGGTATGCAGCATCTACATTCCGATCTCAATCATTATACGTCGATTGAGAACTACATTCATTATAAGAATTATGTTTTGGTGCTGCTTCTCTAATAATATTCGTATCTCCATCTTTAATATAATACAGGGAAACTACCAATTATCCCTATTTACTCTAAATTAGCTCTTCTATTACGCTAACCCGTACCTCACCGTCATATGGAGTAATTATATTATAATTTTTTTGATCAATATTGTTTATATGTATAATTTCTGCATTATTATTTAGAGCGTCTTTAATTTCTTTTGTATAATTTACATATTTTTTTCTAAAAAATGTTTAAAAAATACAATAGATTTATATGGATTTTAGTAAAATTGTTTAAAACCTCATCGCTATTAATATTAAAATTTTTTAGATAAATTTCCTTTCTAATAATACACAGTCATTATCTTTAAATCTTTTTTATAACTGAGTTCCAATTTTTAGAAGCATTAATAATGCCGCAAGGATCTACATATTGTATATATACTAAATATAAATCTTTTTTTCTTTCAACCAGCTAATTAATCTAATGATTTTATTGTTTAAATTTTCTAATTTTGCTATACAAGTTTTTTCATCTAAAGTTTTCCTCCAAACATCATAACAAGCATTATTATGATCACTATTAGTATCTTCAATGATGAAATAATCCCATTTTTTCAAGATATTATTATGAAAATATTCTAAAATACCTATCATATTAATATGAGTATCTTCTATTAAAAGTATGGGATGTACTCTTTCAGATATTTTTTCTTTTAGGAAGATGGCCTATACTTTATGGGAATCGCCTTGCAAACATTCTATTCTATTATCACCTTTTACGGCTTGATCAATATTTCAAAATCGATATCTATAAAAATCAAGTAAATAAATAGGGAGAGTATTGTTTGTTAATACCCAAGCCGTCATTATAAGCGTGCATATTGCATAGATATCACTACGTCATTGCTAGTAGTCGTAGTACTCGCGTAGCAATCTCATGAAATAATAAGAAACTCCTGAGATTGTGGACGAAACTTATAGTTTTTCCTCGCAATGATGGCCTTTAGTATCCATGCAACGATGCCTATAGTCAAGAATATCCGACCTCATTAAGATAAATATACTTCCTTATCTAAAGTATTTTCGCTGTTATCTATAATCATAGTAATTGTTGCATCGCCGGTAATATTGATAGTAGTACGTAGCATATCAAGTATTCGATCAATACCGGCAATAATTGCGACTCCCTCTATAGGTAAGTGAACGGAAGAAAGCACCATTGGAAGCATTATCAAAGAGGCACCTGGAATACCTGCACCGCCGATAGATCCAAGTGTTGAGGTGAGAATAATTACTAAATAGTCGTGAGGAGCAAGCGTTACTCCCATCATTTGAGCAAAGAATATAGTAGTAAGAGATAAATTTATAGCAAAACCGTCCATATTAATTGATGCCCCTATCGGAAGTACGAACGAAGTACTAGACTCTGAAATTCCAAGCTTTGCACGACAAACTTGCATAGTAGTTGCAAGAGTAGCTTTGCTACTTGAAGTAGAAAAAGCAAGTATCTGATACTCAAAACTTTTCTTATAAAACGGTATAGGTGAAACACGACAAAATACATATATAAGTAAACCAAAAACTAAATATTGGAATGTCATTGCCACAACTACCGCTACAACAAGTTTTGATAAACTAATCATGACTTCAATTCCCTGCATCCCTACAATCCAGCCAGTTAAAGCAAAAGCACCGTAAGGGGATAATTGAATAACAAACGATATCATTTTTAATATTAATTTTGACATTACATGAATTAAATCAGTCACAGGCCCACCGATAGATTTCATTTTGTTTAAGGTAATCCCAACAAAAATAGCAAAAAATACAACTTGCAAGACATCACCGTTTGCAAAAGCACCAACCGCATTCTCAGGGACGATATTGACAAAAAAATCAACTATATTAAATGCAGTTCTATTTGTCATTCCTGAATAGGTAAAATCTATATGTATGCCTACTCCCGGCTTTAATACTAAGGCAACAGTGAGTCCAAAAACCGTAGCAAAAAAAGTAGTACCTAAAAAAGCAGCTACCGCTTTCATTCCTACTCTACCCAGGGCAGAAGTATCATTCATACTAGTGATACCTGAAACCAAACTAAAGAAAATTAAAGGGGTAATGATCATTTTTATCAAACGTAAGAAAATGTCACCGATAGGTTTAATATAACTAACATATTGTGGTAAGTATATACCAAATATAATACCTAAGCTTAACCCTAAGGTAACTTTTTGCCATAATTTCATAATTTACTTACTTAATTTTAAATTTATTTACTATTTTGATCAATCCACTCTAAGTACTTTTGAAAGCCATACGCAATACTTATTTTTATTATTTGTGGCAATTCATAATTGTGAATTTCAAGGATTTTATTTTCAATTTTGTTATAATTAGCAGATTTTGTTTTAATTACAAGTCTATATTCGGTTGCTAAAGTTATTCTACTATCCCATCTAAAGTAACTTTTGACATCGTCAATTTGAATGCAGGCAGCAAGATTTAATTCTAACAAAACAGATGCTATTTTCTCGGCAATTTGCAAATCATTAGTAGTTGTTAAAATTAAACAGCAATCTTGCATGCTTAAACCTCAACAAAACAATTAGGTGTTTCATATAGTTTGAGGCTTGCTACGAAGAAGTTTTGACCTACGAACAGTTTAGGCAAAATTTCATTCTTTAAATGTGTCGCTATATTTTCTGCAGTCGGGTTATTTTGCATGTAATATATTTTTTGACCGGTACAATTTGCTATTTGCTGCCCCATTTCCTTATCGTCTTGATGTAGAATTAAGCTATGATCGAAATGTTCGTCAATCCATTTTTTAGCTAAATCCTTAATTAAACCAAAATCTACTATCATACCGAGTTTATCGGTTTCGTGTGCGGCTATAGTTATCTCAAGAACATAGCGATGACCGTGCAGGAACTGACATTTATTTTGATGTCCTATAATTCTATGTCCTGCATCGAACTCAATACGACGAGTACATTTGATCATTATTATATACTTTTTTTCTATTGTCATGCTGTGGCTCACCGATACCGTATGTTTCTCATTTATGTCAATCCCGCGTAGGCGGATATTCAAGGCTTTGGGGTGGCACCCTATGGCTTGACCACGGCATGACAATTTTTTACAAATTCAGTAGTAACTTCTCAGGGTTCTCAATAAGCTGCTTAATTTTTACCAAGAACGATACTCCTTCTTTTCCGTCAATTATACGATGATCGTAAGATAAAGCTATATACATCATCGGATGTATTTCAATTTTACCGTCTATAACTACAGCTCTTTCCTCAGTTTTATGTAATCCTAAAATACCTGATTGAGGAGGATTAATAATCGGTGTAGATAATAATGAGCCATATACGCCTCCGTTAGAAATCGAAAATGTTCCCCCTGACAAATCAGCCATAGAAAGTTTACCCTCACGAGCTTTTTTAGCCAAAGTTCCTATAGCTTTTTCTACCTCAGCAAATCCCATTTGATCGGCATCCCTAACAACCGGTACAACAAGTCCTTGCTCTGTTCCGACAGCTACACCTATATCATAGTAATTTTTATATACTAAATCATCACCATCTATTTCAGCATTGACCGATGGAATAAGCTTTAAAGCTTCAATTGTTGCTTTAACAAAAAACGACATAAAGCCAAGTTTCACATCGTGCTTTTTCTCGAACTCTTCCTTATATTGATTACGCAATGCAATTACTTTTGACATATCGATTTCATTAAAAGTAGTCAAAATAGCTGCTGTATTTTGTGAATCTTTTAAACGCTGTGCAATAGTTTTACGTAAGCGTGACATACGAACACGCTGTACTCTTTCTTCGTTAGTTTTGTTTACTGTAGTAGAAGTAGCAGCAGACTTTGTGTTTATTGTTTCAAGCACGTCGCTTTTGGTAATTCTAGCATCTTTACCTGTTCCTTTTATATTATTGGGGTCAAGCTTATTTTCGGTAACTAATTTTTGTACGGAAGGAGCAAGAATATTATTAACCATGGCAGGTCTGTCTACAGGCTTTTCTGAAGTAGGTTGCGTAACTTCTTGAGCTTTAGCAGATTCAGTATGAGTACCGGCAGTATTAACAGCTGCACCTTCATTTATATCTCCTATTTCTTCTCCAACTGCTACATTTGCACCATCAGTTTTCGATATTTTACCTATAGTACCGTTACAAGGAGCATTAACTTCTAAAGTCACTTTTTCGGTTTCAATTTCTAACAGTAATTCATCGGTTTTAACCGAATCACCTTCTTTCTTATACCATTTGGCAATAGTTGCTTCTGTTACGGACTCTCCAAGCAACGGTACTATAATTTTAACGCTCATAATTTATTTTACTCCTAAAAAATCGAAAAACGTATTCGGTATTATCCCGTGGATTGTTGCATGGATCGGTAAAACCCACGGGGTGAAACAGACGTTTTTACCGATCCATGAATCAATCCACGGGATAACACTAAGAATCACATCCCCAATGCTTCCCTTAATAGCTTCTCTTGCTGCTTATTATGTACTTGCAGCGAACCTACTGCCGGAGAAGCTGATTCCTCTCTACCTACATATTTAAATTCATTATTAATTCCTGCTTCTTTTAAAGCATCATTTAAGTAAGAAGCTATATAACGCCAAGCGCCCATATTCTTTGGTTCTTCCTGACACCAAACAAATTCCTGCGTCCTATTATATTTTTTTAATAGCGATGCTACAAGTTTTTTTTCAAAAGGGTATAATTGCTCAAGCCTGACAATTACTATATTACTATTATTGCCACGCATTTCAAATAGATCGTAATATACCTTACCGCTACATAAAATGACTTTAGTAATATTGTTTGTATCTATTTTAGTTACTTCATCTAAAACCGGTAAGAAAGCAGTATTGTCGCCTAGCTCATCAAGTTTAGATACGGCATATTTATGACGTAATAATGATTTCGGCGACATTACGATTAACGGTTTGCGTGTATCACCAAGTATTTGACGACGTAGCAGGTGGAAAATCGAGGCAGGAGTAGTTGGATATGTAACATACATATTATCCTCAGCTGCTAGCTGCAAGAGCCTCTCAAGTCTTGCTGAACTATGCTCCGGTCCTTGTCCTTCAAATGCATGCGGAAGTAGTACCACAAGCCCGCTCATACGAAGCCATTTAGTTTCGCCGCTTGAAATAAACTGGTCAAAAATAATCTGAGCTCCATTAGCAAAATCACCGAATTGTGCTTCCCATAAAACTAAATTTTTTGGATTTGCAAGTGAATAACCATACTCAAAACCAAGCACCGCATATTCAGATAAATTACTATCGGCTACCTCATATTTTGCTTGTTCTTTAGATAAATTATTGAGAGGTATATAGGTAGTATCGTCACTTTGGTTATGCAATACTGAATGACGATGCGAGAAAGTACCGCGTCCGCAGTCTTGTCCGGTTAGTCTGATATTTGTACCTGAAGCAAGCAAGCTTGCAAAAGCTAGCTGCTCAGCTGTTGCCCAATCAATAGGCTGATCAGCTATTAGATTGGCTTTTCGTGCTTCAAATAGTTTTACAAGTTTTGGATTAACGACAAAATCTTTCGGTATTTCGCATAGTTTAGTTCCTAAATCTTGTAATGTTTTTTTTTCGACGCCAGTTATTGCAGCTTGTGTAGATGTGCGAGAAATGCCTTGCCATAACCCACCTAAGAAATGTACTTCCGGCTTATAACTTTGTGCCTGTTCATATTCCTTATCTAGTCTTGTTTTAAATTCTTCTTTTAACTTAGCATAATAATTATTATCAATTATACCGCGTTTTACTAACTCATTTGCGTAAATATTTCCAGGAGTAGGTTTGCTTTTAATAATGTTATACATCTTGCCTTGAGTATACATCGGCTCATCGCCCTCATTATGCCCGTATTTACGGTAACAAATAATTTCTACTACAACATCCTTACTGAATTTTTGCCTATATTCTAACGCAATATTGGTGGCTTTTAACACTGCTTCTATATCATCACCGTTAACGTGTAAAATCGGAGCAGCACTGATTTTAGCAAACTCTGTAGAATATCTGCTAGCTCTAGTATCCGTAGCATTAGCCGTAAAACCTAGCTGATTGTTAATAACGAAATGTAATATTCCGCCGATATCATAAGCAGTGAGCTGTGACATTGATAGACTTTCAGCAACTACGCCTTGACCGCAAAAAGCAGCATCACCATGCACTAAAATAGCCTTAACTTTACTGCGTTGAGTATCTAAAAGAATATCCTGTTTTGCTCTTACTTTGCCTGCAACTATAGGATTTACTGCTTCCAAATGTGATGGATTATAGGCAAGCGATAAATGTATTTTCTTATCCTCTATGACTCTATCTGATGAATAGCCTAAGTGATATTTCACATCACCTGAAACATTTAGCTCATCAGGAAATACACTACTGTTTATGAAACCCGCAATAACAGCTTTATATGGTTTACCTACTACTTTAGTCAGAGTGTTTAATCTCCCTCGATGTGCCATACCGATAACGATTTCTTCAATGCCTTGATTCATGGATAAATCTATAGCTTTACTCATAGCAACTATAGCAGCATCCCCACCCTCAACAGAAAAACGCTTAGCTCCGGGAAATTTTGTATGTAGATATTGCTCAAACCCTTCTACCTCTACTAAATCATTTAAGATAGTTTTATTGTCTTCAGCAGAAAATGTAATGTCGTTTTCTATCTGACTATATAACCAGCTTTTTTCTTCTACATTTTCTATTTGTTCAAATTCAACCCCGATAGAACCTGTATAAACTTTATCGAGCTTGGTAACTAATGCAGATAATTTACAGTTCCAAGTACCGACAAATTCATCCGTAATATTGATATTTTCTTCTAACTGGCTACTATCAAGACCAAAAGTTTCTATATTAAGTTTTAAATCATTTTTTGTTTTACGTAGCTCAAGACCAAGCGGGTCAAGATTCGCTAAGTAATGAGCATGCTTGCGATAAGCATTAATCATTTCCTTAGCTTTTAAACTACTTAGGACTGCAGAAGATAGATTATTATGTAACGGCTCTTTTTTTATTTCATAAGGAATAATTATCTTGGCCGTACTTTTATTAAGCACAGCACTATTATCCTTAATACCGGCAAAAAATTCTTGCCAAGTTTGATCAACCGAGGCGGAATTGGCTAAATATTGCCTATATAGCTCTTCAACAAAAACAGCGTTCCCAGCAAATAAATAACCTGTTTTTTTTAAATATTCTTCCATATTATTGTTTCTATTATTTGTTTGTGGCATAAGCCGTCATTGCGAGCGACTGTAAGGAGCGTGGCAATCTCAGGAATTTGTGAGCTTGCTTCATCAATTTACTATAGTCAATTTCCTCGCAATGACGATTTATTACTATAAATATTTCTCCTCTAAATACCTTATATACACTTCAGGGTTAATTTTTTCCTCACCGCTTGCTGCTTTTAGTAAATCAGCGGAATTTTTTAATGAACCTAGATTTCTAAAATTCTTATTTAGATAATTATTTATATTACTAAAATCGCCTTTTAATATATTATCTTTTATATTAGAATGCCTCTCTTTTACTTTCTTCATCACCATTGATGCGATAATTGCACCGTTTGTATAGGCGGGAAAGTAACCGAAATTTCCATGTGACCAGTGAATATCTTGAAGACAGCCGTTACTGAAATTTACCGGTTTAACGCCTAAATATTCCTGCATCTTACTATCCCAAAAGCTTGGTAACTCATCAAGATTCAAGTCACCATTGATAAGCATTTCCTCTATCTCAAAACGTAATATTACATGCATCGGGTAAGTTAGCTCATCTGCATCCACTCTTATAACATCAGGTTTAACTCTAGTAATTTTTCTATATAAATTTTCTGCTGAATATTCTTCGCTTTTTAAAGCAAAGTCATCTCGAAGTAATTTAGCTAAAAATGCTGTAAACTCTCGTGATCTACCTACTTGCATTTCCATAAATAAAGATTGGCTCTCATGGAAGGCAATACCTTTAGCCAGGCCAACCGGCTGTCCTTTATACATTTCCGGTAGATTCTGTTCATATAAAGCATGTCCTGTTTCGTGAATAATTCCCATTAAACCGCTTATGAAATTATCTTTATCATACCTAGTAGTTAAACGTATATCATTTGGCGTTCCGCCGCAAAAAGGATGAGTCGATTCGTCTAATCGTCCTTTTTTTAGATCAAACTGCATAATTGCCATCATGCGTTTTCCGATACGCTTTTGCATTTCAGGAGCTAGTTCGATGTTCTTTACTAACTCTTTCGCGTTTTTCTGTTTTTCTAAAACTTTATTTATAAGCTGTGGGAGTTCTTTTTTAAGTACTGAAAAAATTTGTTTGATTTCGCTACTTTTTCTGCTTGGATCAAACATATCGATTAATGAGTCGTATAATTCGCAATTAAAAACATCTGCTCGTACTTTAGCAACCTCTTGCATATAATCTAAAACTTTTTGTAAATGCGGTTTGAATAAATTATAGTCATTATTTTTTCTTGCTTCTCGCCAAACAAGTTCGGCTTTAGTGGTAGCAGCAACCAATTGCTTTTGCAGCTGTTCGTCAATACAATTTGCATCTGTTATTTTTCTTTCAATCTCTCTAATATTAACATTCTGCCATTCATCAAGGTTCGTTGATTCTTCTTTTGCCTTGCTAAGTAACTCTTTTAGTATAGGGGATTTGAGCATAGAATGAACAATCGACGTTAAAGTTACTATTTCATTTGTTCTGCTCTCACCTGAGCCTATAGGCATATTTACGGCAACATCCCAGTATAATATGCTTAAGATATTATTAAAATGTGAGATGGTCGCAAACTCGTTTTCTAATTTTGTGTAGTTGTTCATATGTTCCTTGTTTTGTGTCATTGCTAGTGGACATAATCCGCATTGATACCAAATCGTCATTGCGAGAATAATTACGTAACAATTCGACGAACCAATCTAGTTAAAAACTCTGTAAATCAGAATTTTTTAATTATTGGTCTGGATTGCCGTGTCGTTTCGCTCCTCGCAATGACGTTGATTACAAATGCAATAACTCCTTTGCTGCTTTTAAACTTGCCTCGGTGATTGTTTTACCTGAAATCATGCGAGCGAGTTCCTCCTGTCTTTCAGCTGAATTTAAAGTTTTTACCGTGACTTTCGTTTCTTTCTCTAGCTGTGTTTTCTCGATTTTTATATGCAAATCCGCTTTACCTGCTATTTGCGGCTGGTGCGTAATAACTATTACCTGAGTAACTGAGCTAAGCTTTTTTAACCGCTCACCTACTTTATCTGCGACCTCTCCGCTAATCCCGACATCTATTTCATCAAATATAATAGCCGGTTTTACCATTTTATCAAACAAAGAAGTTTTTAAAGCAAGCATGAACCTTGATAATTCACCGCCGGAAGCGATTTTATTCATTGCTTCCGCTCTTGTTCCTGGGTTAGTAGAAGCTTTAAACACAATATCGTCATTGCCGCTGGCTGTCGGCTCTTTTTTAGCTTCTATCTTAATCTCAAAAATTGCTTTCGCCATTTTAAGCTGTTTTAGCTCCTGATGCAACGATTCTTCTAGACGTTTTGCGGCAATAAGACGCTTTGCAGATAAATCGCTCGCTAGTTCATAATATTGTTTCTGTAATAGCACTTCTTGAGCTTTTAACTCGTTACTATTTGCTATTTTATTTTTTAATATACCGAGCTGTTCTGAAGCTTTATCTAAAAATACGCCTAACTCATCCGCAGGAACATTATATTTACGGCTAATAGCTTTGATTAAAAATAATCGTTCTTCTGTTTCTTCAAGATTATATTCTTCATAATTAAAACTATCCAACAGATTTGATAATTCTTGGCGTGCTTCTTCTAGATTATTATATGCTTCCTCTAAACTTGTAGCGACAGCTTCAAAATGCTCATTATTGCCTTGCCTTGCTAATAATTTCTCTGCTCTATTAATCGATGTATTTATTTCAGGGTTATTAATCTGTTCCAGAATATCTTTTATTAGCTGTAAATCCTTATCTTTATTTTTCAAATTTTTTCGTAGATTTGTTAATTTTTCCTCCTCTCCTGTTTGAATGTTCAGTTTAGTTAATTCTTCCGTTGCAAAGCTCAAATAATCAATTTCCTGTTCTATAGCATTTTGTTTAAGTGTTATTTCGGCAATTTCGTTTTTGATATTTTGCCAAGTTTGATAGCATTTGGAAAGTCTTGCACGAAAATCCAAAAAATTTCCATAACTATCTAAAATATCACGCTGCGTACTTGCTTCTAGAAGGGAAATATTATTATTTTGTCCATGCAGTTCGAATAAATAAGTAGCTAATTGCTGCATTATAGCCTTATTAACTACTTGATTATTAATGAAAAATTTTTTTCGTCCTTTGGCTTTTTGCAAACATTTTACAAGCAATAATTCTTCAGGTTCAATCAAATTTTGAATCAGAAAATTTTTTATTTCCTCATTTAAAGAGAATATTATATTAACAACAGCGTAGTCTTTTCCACGCTTTATTATATTATTTGAAGTTTTATAACCAAGGCAAAATAAAATAGCATCAAGTAAAATAGATTTACCGGCTCCCGTTTCGCCGGTAATAACGCATAAACCTTTATTAAACTCAATTTCCAGCTCGTCTATCAGAATGAAGTGTTTAACTGAGAGACTATGAAACATACACTACTCTTTAATTTTTATAAGTGTTATTGCATGGATCGTTTTTTTTACCGTCATCCCGTGACTTGACCACGGGGTCCAGTTTAAAATACTAAGTTATTAGTATTTTCAAGTTGTTTTTATGGATCACGTTGTCAAGCCACGGGATGACATCTAGTGGGTTTTAAGCACTATGAATATCTCACTACTTAACCAACTTATATGCATAACTATACCACGGACTATCAGGATAGTTATAACCTAGCACCGAGGCATATTTTTGTGCTTCATCAGGTAACCCAAGCATCATATAGATTTCGACTAAACGGTAAAGAGCTTCTACTGAGTGAGAAGTAGTTTGATAATTATCAATTACCTCTTCAAATCTATTAATAGCTGCCATTGGGTTCTGTTTCTTTAAGTAAAACCGACCTACCATCATCTCTTTACCTGCTAAATGATCGTTTACTAGGTCGATTTTTAAAGATGAATCAATAGCATATTTAGTATTTGGGAATCTCGCTATTACGTCTTCAAAACTATCTTTAGCTAAGGAAGTTCTAGATTGATCATGATTTACGTCTGAAACTAACATATAATATGATAATGCTTTAAGGTAATACGCATAAGCAATGTCAACATTTGCAGGGTGCAAATTAATGAACATCTCAAGTACATCAACCGCTTCTTCATATTGAGCGGCAAGGAACAAAGAATAAGCCTGCATCAATTCGGCTTGCGGCGTCATTGCATTACCTGGATGCTGGTAAAATACTCTTCCGAATTCTTCCGCAGCTTTCTTATATTTTTGCTTTGCTAACAAAGTAACACCTTCGTTATAAAGAGTTGGAATAGGAACTACTATGTCATCACTGGTTTTTTTGCTTTTACACCCGCTAAAAACTAATCCTATAACCAAAAGAGTACTCAATAATTTTGTTAATTTCATAAGAACTTAAATTCAGTTAATAACTAAATATACATATAGGCTTAAAGAATTTCAAGGATTCAATTTAAAATCTTACTAACTTATAAATTAGATCTATTCAGAAACGAAGATTTAGGAAAGAATTTGAAGGAGACACGGAAATGCTTACCACAGAAGCGTACACTTGTACGCAAGGATTCGAGTACTGCATTGACATACAAATTACCACTAGAAGGAATAGGTCTATATTCTTGGACTTATTTTTCTACCCAGTGTTCTTTATCATTTTTATGATATTTTTTCTACGGTTGACCATGCTAATTTATGAGCAACTGCCTCTTTAGAGCCATTTCCACGTTTTTTATCGGCATCCTTATATTGTGCAAATGCATGATTAAAAGCTTCGCGATAAATATCCTTAGCATGACTTGGAAGATGATTTTTAACTGAATTAGGTAAATCGTTATTATTGTTATAAGGCATAGAGACCTACGGATCATATTATGCAAATAGACTTCTTGCGTAACATCCTTCTAAAGGTAATTTATACATCAATCCGGTACCCGAATCTGTGCGATTGTTTATATACGCTGTGATGCTGCGCTCCGTGTTTCCTTCAAATCGCTCTTTACAAGATAGGTTCTACAAGAAGCATAATAATATTTTATAACATCGGAGGTTTATTTCTATATGAAAGTTAAATAAAATTCATGACCATAGACTTTTCATTTTATTAAAAAAGCTGCCGTCATTTTCTTTTTCACTTATGGATTCTTTTTTGAATTCTTCTAGTAACTCACATTGTCTTTTAGATAAATTTTTAGGTACCTCAATATGAATATGTGTAATCATATCACCCCTAATAGTTGATCTCATTTTAGGCATACCTTTGCTGCGTAACCTTAATTGATCACCGTTTTGTGTTCCTGCTGGAATTGTTAAGTTGACTTTCCTTCCTTCAATTACCGGTACTTCTATCTCCCCTCCAAGAGCGGCATTCACAAAACTAATAGGTAGTTTACAATGTAGATTTGCTCCGTCTACCTTATAAATATCATGTGGTGTTATTGCTATATCAACATATAAATCACCACTATTTCCTCCTCTAATACCTGCTTCTCCTTCTCCGGTATGTCTTATTCTAGTACCGTTTTCAACACCGGCAGGAATATTTACCGATAAATTTCGTTGTTTATGGCAACGTCCCATGCCATGACATTTTTTACAAGGATTTTTTATAATTTGTCCGTTACCTTTGCATTTATGACAAGCTTGTTCGATTGTAAAGAATCCTTGCTGAATTCTAGTCGCTCCAACACCGCCGCAAGCATCGCAAGTAGTGACTGTTTCACCTTTTTCAGAACCGCTACCATGGCAAGTATCGCATTTTACTTCGCTAGAAAAACTAATATTTTTTTCTATACCGTGAAACGCTTCCTCTAGGTTAATTGTCAGATCATATTTTAAATCCGAACCTCTAGCCTTACTTGATGTAGGCTTTCTTCTACCACCCCCCATAAAATCACTAAAGAAGTCGCCGAAAATATCGTTAATATCATGATGAAAACCAGCGTGACTTCCTCCGCCACCTCGTGACTGTTGATTTTGAAAAGTATCATGCCCAAAGCGGTCGTAAGCTGCTCTTTTTTGTTCGTCTTTTAGAACATCATAAGCACGATTTATTTCTTTAAATTTCTTTTCAGCATCTTTATCGTCAGTAGTATCAGGATGATATTGCTTGGCTAATTTGAGATAGGCTTTTTTAAGATCCGCTTGGCTAGCTGTCTTACTAACGCCTAGTATTTTGTAATAATCTTGTGACATAATTTAATTTATAAAATTGGTTGTCATCGGAGCAGCCTTCTTGTCATTGCAAGGAAATTACGAAGGAATGGACTAAGCAATCCAGTTAAAAAATGCTAATTTATAGTCTTTTTTATTATTTTTTCTGGATTGCCACGGCTCATTGCAGTCGCTCGTAATGACGTTAATGACGTTTTGTGCAATAGTCTTTACTTCTTCGCTACATCCTGAAAATCGGCATCTACTACTTTGTCATCGTTAGCAGTATTTTCGCCAGCAGGCTGATTTTCGCTTTGTGCTTTATACATTGCTTCACCGATTTTCATACTAGCTGCAGTTAATCTCTCTGTCTTTTCTTTAATTAAAGCAGCATCTTCCGATTCAAGAACAGCTTTTAAAGCAGATAGTGCTTCTTCAGCAGCGCCTTTATCTTCTGATGATAATTTATCACCGTACTCCGTAAGACTCTTTTCAGTAGAATAAACTAAACTATCTGCAGCATTTTTCGCTTCAATAAGTTCCTTACGTTTTTTATCTTCATAGGCATTCTGTTCAGCATCTTTAACCATTTGTTCGATTTCGGCATCGCTAAGACCGCCGGAAGCCTGAATAGTTACTTTCTGCTCCTTACCGCTTGCTTTATCTTTAGCTGAAACATGCACTATTCCATTAACGTCAATATCAAATGTTACCTCTATTTGTGGAACACCTCTCGGTGCAGGAGGTATGCCTTCAAGATTAAATTGACCAAGTAATTTATTACTCGCTGCCATTTCACGTTCACCTTGAAACACTCTAATAGTTACGGCATGCTGATTATCATCCGCAGTTGAGAATACCTGACTTTTTTTAGTAGGTATAGTAGTATTACGATCGATTAACCTTGTAAATACGCCGCCAAGGGTTTCAATACCAAGGGATAGAGGCGTAACGTCTAATAATAATATATCCGTTACTTCTTTATTAAGTACCCCTCCCTGAATAGCAGCACCAAGAGCTACAACCTCATCAGGATTCACGCCCTTATGAGGTTCGCGCCCAAAAAATTTCTTTACAGCTTCTTGTACTTTCGGCATTCTAGTCATACCGCCGACAAGCACTACCTCCTGAATATCAGAAGCCTTTAAACCTGCATCCTTTAATGCTGTAATACAAGGCTCAACGGTTTTTTCAATTAAATCATCTACTAATTTTTCGAATTCTGCTCTAGTAAATTTAATATTTAAATGTTTTGGTCCTGTACTATCAGCTGTAATATAAGGTAAATTAATATCAGTAGTTACTGCGGAAGATAGCTCTTTTTTAGCCTTTTCTGCCGCTTCTTTTAAACGTTGAAGTGCTAAAGGATCATTACGTAAATCTATACCGCTTTCTTTTTTGAATACATCTATTAAATGGTTTAATATTCTTGTATCAAAATCCTCGCCGCCAAGGAATGTATCACCGTTCGTTGATTTTACTTCAAAAACACCGTCACCGATTTCAAGAATTGAAACATCGAACGTTCCGCCGCCAAGATCGTATACTGCAATAGTTTTACTGGCCGCTTTATCGAAACCGTAAGCAAGAGCTGCGGCAGTCGGCTCGTTAATTATTCTAAGTACCTCAAGACCTGCTATTTTACCTGCATCTTTCGTTGCTTGACGCTGTGCATCATTAAAATAAGCAGGTACGGTAATTACTGCTTGCGTTACTTTTTCGCCTAAATAATTTTCGGCAGTTTCTTTCATTTTTTGTAAAATAAAAGCACTAATTTGGCTTGGTGAATATTTATTGCTATCCGCTTCGACCCATGCGTCACCGTTATCGGCTTTAACTATATTATATGGTACGATATCCTGGTCTTTCTTAACCATAGGATCGGTAAAATTTCTACCGATTAATCGCTTTACCGCATATATAGTATTGCTAGGATTGGTTACTGCTTGTCTCTTAGCTGATTGTCCAACTAATTTTTCGCCATTTGCAAAAGCTATTATTGACGGCGTAGTTCTCTCACCTTCTGCATTTTCTATTACTTTCGGCTCTTTACCTTCCATGACTGCAACACAAGAGTTAGTAGTCCCAAGGTCAATACCTATTACTTTTCCCATAAGATTCCTCGTTTTCTTTTTTATTTTTGCTTATTATTCAGCGTTGTGCTTCGTATGTCATTCCCGCGTAGGTAGGTGGTAATCTAGAAAACAAACTTAATATTGCCTGTTGACAAAATAAACCTAAAAAACAAGTTTTTACAAGTTCTACTGGCTTCCCACCTACGCGGGAATGACGCCGTGTGCAACAAGCCATTTATTATTGTGCTATGACTTTTCATTTGATATAGTACGGCTTAAATGATTTTACAAGAGGTGAAAATGAAAAAACTATCGATTTTACTAAAACTTGTATGTATTATTAATTTAGTTTTCATAAATAATATAGTTTTAGCATCTTTTGAAGCAAGCAGTGCTATATTTGAAAAAGCGAAGAAAGCAATCGTAACGATTGATACTAGAATTGCTGTATCGGCATATGATGATACAAGTAGTTGGACAGGAACAGGATTTATTAATGATAAGAACAACGGTTATATAATTACTAATACTCATGTTGTCGGCGGTGCATCTATCGGAACTTATTTTGTGACGTTTTATAATGGTGAGCAGGCAGAAGCAAAACTTATCTATTACGATATTTGGCAAGATTATGCCGTTTTAAAAGTAGAGAGCAAAGATATACCGGCATCGGCAACACAAATATCTTTCTCAAATGAGATTTCAACATTAAATCAAAAAGTTTTTGTAGTCGGTAACATGGAAGCAAAAGGCTTTTCTTTCCATACAGGTTATTTGTCTGATCTTTATAATATTGAAGGTTTAATGCCGCAATGTACTTATGTTATTAACCTAAATAGTACCGGTGGTGCTAGCGGTTCACCGGTATTAAACGATAAAATTGAGGCTATAGGAGTATTATACGGCGGTGGTAAAACTCATTCTCTAGCACTGCACGGTGATTACGTAGCTCGTACCTTAGAAAGTTTAAAGAATAATAAACAACCAAGCAGAAAACATATAGGAATAATAAGCGAGTTATATTCTTTAAATAAAGCAGTTAGACATCATAATTTCCCTAAAGAAGAAATGGATAAATATATAAATAAGTTTCCTGACAGTAGAAATAGGGTGATAAGTGTTAAGGCAGTTTTGGCCGGTTCGCCTGCTGAAAAATCTTTAAAAGCTGGTGATATTATTTGGGCAGTTAATGATAAGGAACTTGGCGGTAATCTAGCATTATTTGATAGAGAAATGGATAATTTTAAAGGAATAGCTATTAAACTGACTATATTTCGTGATGGAAAAAAGCTAGAACAAGCAGTAGATTTATATGATGTGAACAATAATAAAATCGCTAAAATGATAAATTTCGGTGGTGCGGTATTTTTTGAAGCCGATGATTATTTTAGTAATAAATCAGGCATTCCACTTAAAGCTTTAAGTATAGCTTCCGTTCAATCTGGTAGTAGCTTTAGCTCTATACCGACATTCTTTACCAAAGATTATAAAAATGTTTATAGATTACAAATTTTTGAGATGAAAGATTTCGCTTTAAGTAATCTTGATGATTTGGTGAAATTCTTACCTGCTATTACTAAAGAGAATTTTATAACGGTTAGATTTAAAAATTATCAACCTTATTACGCTAATTTCGGTTATAATGAAATCATATCATCGCATGATGATATGATTGCAGATGTAACTCTAGATTCTATAGATACTAAGCCTTATATATTAAAGTATAATACTATTTCTCATGATTGGGATATGGAAAATATACAACTTCAGTAACTAATCGATTTTGATAAATTAACAATTCTTAATCAATTTAACTCGGTTTGTTGCGTTATTACTCCTAAATTTATAATCTTAATTTTAGGAGAATTGCAAATTAGCTAAGTGTTATTCGCTATACTATAATATTCCTACGTGGATACTGGAGTCATCATTGCGAGCAGCCATAGGCTGCGTGCAATCTCATGAATAATAACAAATTTCTTAGATTGCTGCGTCAAATTACTATATAATTTTCCTCGCAATGACGTGGTGGTATCCACGTGGGCAATGGCATCAATCCAGCACTAATTAACAATGCTTCCTAAAATAATTAATCAATTTAGGAAAATTCATGAGAAAACAAACAGTACCTACTTTATATACATCAGATGTAAGTCAATATAAAACTCCACGCCTAAATGCCCTCGATTCAGAGAGAGAAATGAAACCTGCATCGGTAAAGACTGATATAGAGGCGCTGGAAGTGTTATTTAAAGATAAAACAAAAAGCGGCATAAAAGCTTTTAATAGTGCATTAAAGGTATACCTTGACAATAATTCTAATGCTTTATTACACGAAGCAGTTGAACAGGGTAAAAAAGATTTAGTAATAGAGATCTTAAAAGTAAATCGGGATTCTATAGAGTCTACGACTCCTCAGGGTTTATCGGTATTACATTCGGTAATTGCAGGAGTTAATAATAAATACGTCATTGAAATACTATTACAGGTAAAACCTACTTTAGTAACACCAAAAGATGCTTCAGGTCTTACTCCGTCATTTTATAACACTAATCAAGAAATAATAGCAATATATTACAACATTATGAACGAGATGTTATAGACCGGCTTAATATAAAGCAATGGAAAGGTTTGGAAAAAGATATGCAAGAATATTTAAAAAATGAGATGCTTATAATTGGAAACACTAAGTATATAATAAATGGAGATTGCATAGAAAATTTGTAAATTATTACACAAACATCTTCCTTGCAAATCTAATGCTCTATATTAAATTTGCAAGGAAGATGTAGAGAATTCTTTAACAAAAAACGGTAAGCATGTAAAACTTATCCACAAAATATTTTAAGCGCAAAAATTATAACTCAGTGACAGGTATTTCCTGTCCTAGGGGTCCAACATAATATTTTGTTATAGTGTCATAATCATCATAACTAATTGATGTTTGGGATGATAGTTTTTGTGCTAATATTATTAATTTTTCTTCATATAACTCAAAAGATTTTTCGCAATCCTCTTTTGTAATCTTTACAATTTTAGCTTCATCTGTATCTGCTTTGAGTGCTTTAATATTTTCTGTTGAGTTATATTTTATTAAAGATATTTGTGCTTTTTTAGGAAAGAAAAGATGATATGATTTTATTTTTGTCCATGCTGTTTTCACTT
This sequence comes from Rickettsia akari str. Hartford, assembly GCF_000018205.1. Lineage (NCBI taxonomy): Bacteria > Pseudomonadati > Pseudomonadota > Alphaproteobacteria > Rickettsiales > Rickettsiaceae > Rickettsia > Rickettsia akari. The sequence goes on from NC_009881.1 coordinate 255,816, forward strand.
CTATTGCAATACCTAGGACGAGTTTATCTAGTGACATCTAAGACCTTAAAATTATTAAAAGCAGCACATCATATATAAGTCTTATTTATAAATGTCAACATAAATTAATACATTATTACTATAAGTATTAACAAATACTAATTATTATAATTTTCTTTCACAAAAGCGAAATTAACTGTTATTAATATAAAAAATCAATTTTAATCTAGTATATGCGTTCTTTATTTGTAGTAATTATATTCTTTCTAATGAGTAGTTGTAATTTAAAACCGGTATATAGTGAAAAATACAGTAGAAATAATGATTTAGAAGCTATTAAAGTTGAACCGATTAGAACAATTGAAGGAGCTGAGTTTTATCATCGTTTAACTAGTATTTTACCTCAGAAAGCAAAAGCAAAATACTTGCTTAAAGCAGAGCTTATCGCAACAACTATGCCTGCTACGATTGAAAAAAACACCAATGTTTTAATGGAATATATTAATAAATTAGTTAGGTATAAATTAATTGATATAGAAAGCCAAAAGGTTTTAATTGCAGAGAAGTTTTACCAAAACACGTCATATAATGCTCTTTTTACACCATATGCCACAAATGTTGAAGGAGATGAAACAGGAATAGACTTAGCATATCAAGCAGCAGAAGAAATTCGTAGCAGATTAATTTTATATTTTACACGAAAATAGTTAAGCTATGAAATTTTATTTTTCACAAATAGGTAGATTATTTGCACTAATAAAAGCCGGAAAGATTAGAGCGCTTTTACTATATGGTCCTGATAAAGGGTATATAGAAAAAATTTGTAAGCACTTAGTAAAAAGCTTAAATATGCTACAAACTTGTATAGAATACGCAGATCTTAATATTTCATCTGTAGAAATATTACTTAATTCGCCTAATTTTTTTGGTCAAAAAGAATTAATTAAAATTAGATCAATTGGGAATTCACTCGATAATAATTTAAAAACAATTCTAAGCAGTGATTATATAAATTTTCCTGTATTTATAGGGGAAGAAATTACTGCAAGTGGAAGCATTAGAAAGTTTTTTGAAACAGAAGAATATTTAGCAGCAGTTGCTTGTTATCATGACGATGAAGCAAAAATTGAACGGATTATTTTAGATAAAGTAGAAAAAACTAATAAAGTTATAAGTAAAGAAGCTATCACTTATTTAAAAGCTCATTTAAAAGGTGATCATGATTTAATTTGTAGCGAAATAAATAAATTGATATATTTTGTTCATGACGCACGCGAAATTACTTTAAACGATGTTCTAAAAGTTATAAGTAGCGAAATTACGGCAAACGGCAGTGATTTAGCAATGTATTTTTCAAAAAAAGATTATAGTAATTTTCTGCAAGAGCTGGAAATATTAAAAAAACAAAATATCAATGAAGTGTTAATTATTAGAGCCTTAATAAGGCATTATTTAAATTTATATATAGTTTTGTTGAAAGTAAAAAACGGTGTGCGTTTGGAACTCGCAATAAAATCATTATCTCCACCGATTTTTTATCAATATATTAATGATTTTACAAAGATAGCAACCAGTCTTAGTCTAACTGAATGTTTAGAGACTTTAAAACTGTTACAACAAGCGGAGGTGGATTATAAATTAAATCCTGCTGGTTTTGATTTACTTCAGAAAGTTATTGATGTCATTCCCGCGTAGGCGGGACTCCGGAAAACACAACTTTAATATTGATTATAAAATTATATTTTTGATAAAATAAACATATAAAAACTAAATTTTTTATATGTTCTAATGGATTCCTGCTTTTGAGGGAGTGACATAAACGAGCCATGCAACAACGCATATATAATGCAGAGATGCATAAATTATTTAAAAGGAAAATATAAGTAGCAAATGTATGCCCAAGCCTGATTTTTCTGACCCTGACAAACAAATTCACGAAATAATTAGAGTTAATCATGCTGGAGAGTATGGGGCAAAGAGAATTTGTCAAGGACAACTAAAATATATCACATCTCAAAATGATCATACATTAATTAAAGAAATGCTTGATCACGAAGAGGTACATCTAAATTATTTTGAAAAAAAATTACTAGAAAAAGAAGTAAGACCCACGTTTTTATTATTTTTTTGGCATCATTGCGGATTTTTACTGGGTGCTTTATCTTCCTTGATTGGAATAAAAACGGCGATGCTTGTTACCGAGAGTGTCGAAGAAGTAATAGAAAAACATTATGAACAGCAAATAAATTATTTAGAAAATAAAAATGTTGAGCAGGAATTATTAAATAATATTATTAAATTTCGACTTGATGAAATTAAACATAAAAATATTGCTATAATGAATGATAGTACTGAGGCAATATTTGCAGAAATAACTAGTAAAATAGTGAAGATAATTTGTCATATCTCTATAATTTTAAGTCAGAAAATTTAGAGTTAACAGCCTGATTAGTTGAAAAATCTAGAAATATTTTACTTCTAAGATCTTAAGAAGAGCATACAAAAACATTAATAATATTATTAGAAATGCTGATGAAAATAAAAACTTTTTTCTAAATTTTTCTTTATTTTTTGCATTTGTATTTTTTAGAATCAATAAATCTTTATTTTTATTAAACATAAGCTAATACTACTCGCAAATCCTTTATTTTATTTATGCCTAACCCTAATTTAGAATGAATAAATAAAGGTGCCAAGGGTTAAGCTCCGTTGCTGTTAGACAACAACCTCCATTATACTTCATGATTTTACTCACTCATAATAATAGACAACTGGCATAACTTAATATTAAGTTTTGACAGACTTGTCCTGCAACAATGGAGCTTAAACATTACTAGCGGTCTATATATTAGTTGAATAATATATAGAGTCAAGCAATTTAGTTGTCATGAATAATAAATATAATCTGTTTCTAGAATTTGCTTTTACATCAATAATAATTTATATTCATTGATATACTAGGATAGAACTTGAAAAATTTGCTATCTCGTTTTTGTAAGTCATCGAATACTGAATGTTTATTATACGCTCCGCTCCTCGACTTATAGACTCATTACTCTCTTTTTCAAGTGGATCTTCGTATATCTATTCGTAAGTATAATGAGAAAATGATAAAATATGAATCCAAATTCACATCCTATGACTAAATCACACTTATTCCATATAGTAGACCCAAGCCCTTGGCCCGTCCTAACCTCTTTTGCTTTACTTCTTTTGGTTATAGGCGGCGTCTCGTTCATGCATGGCTACAAATTTGATATATATATTTTATCTGCAGGAGTTATTTCATTATGTTACTGTTTATATTCTTGGTGGAGAGATGTAGTGAAAGAAGGAATAATCGAACATCAGCATACTAGTCCTGTTAGAAAAGGTTTACAAATAGGTATGGCGTTATTTATTTTAACAGAAATAGTATTTTTTGGTGTATTTTTTGCTTCTTTTTTTAAATCAAGTCTATCACCCGTAGGTATTTTGGACGGTGTATGGGTTGTAAAGCAGGGAATTTGGCCTCCACCTACAATTAAAACTTTTGATCCATTTGATATTCCTTTTATCAATACTTTAATACTACTCTTATCGGGTACTACCGTTACTTGGGCTCACTATGCATTAGAAGAAAAAAACCAAAAAGATTGCGTAACTGCACTTGCTCTAACCATATTGCTTGGAATATTTTTTACAACTATGCAAGCATATGAATATTATCATGCGGCGTTTAAATTCACTGATGGTATATATGCTTCTAATTTTTATTTAGCCACGGGTTTTCATGGAGTTCATGTAATTATAGGTACTATATTTCTAATAGTTTGCTACTTTAGAGCAAAAAGAGGAGACTTTACTACAGAAGGTAATGGACATTTAGGATTTGAATTTACTGCATGGTACTGGCATTTTGTGGACGTGGTTTGGTTATTTTTATTTACGTTTGTTTATATATTTGGAAGCTAAATTATACTATATGTGATTATAATGTTACTTAAAATCAGTGTTTTTAAAATATTTTTGCATCTTAATTAAGATTGCATGTATTTAGGAGTTGATTTATATGTAAATAAATTATACATTATCTTTTGAATGCTAATTATTTTATTGAGGTAAAACATATGAACTTTCCTATTCGTAAATTAAACGAAGAATTAGTCGATTATAATCTATCATTACGCATACTATTTACTATTTTAAGCGTGGCTATTATTATGGTAGCTTTTGATAGCTTAGGTAGTAGTGTCGGCGATCCTGTAGGTGATGCATTGTGTAAGTTAATTAAAGTATTCAGAGGCAATACTGCGAAAGGTATAGCTGTTGTCGGTATAATTGTGCTTGGCATTCAAACATTAAGAGGCAAATTGCAGTGGGAAGTAGCGTTAGTAGTAGTTACTGCAATCATTATATTGTTTAAAGCTCCGGATATTGTTAATATGGTATCAAGTGATAGTAATAGCTCGAATTGTGGTGTTTCCTAATACGATAATAAAAGTTATTATATCTTTAAAAATACCCATAAGTTTCGGCTTATGGGTATTTTTAAGTGACGTTGTCACATAGACTAAACATATTGCCCGTGTGGATACCAAGTCGTCATTGCTAGGAGGCATTGTTGAGTGGATACTGATGTAATTCCTGTGAAAGCAGGAATCCAGCATAAAACGAGATAAATCGAACTTGTGGTTTTACACATTTTCTGTATTTATACTTTTTTCTGGATTCTCGCTTTTAGCTAAGAATGATATAAAGAGCATTTATCGGTCCACGCAACAGTCTTTACTTAAATAAAAGCCCTAATCTATTACCTATAGCAATATCAATATATTTTGCTGTAACAGGGATCCCTTCAATATTCATTTCTAGGTATATTGCTTGTTTTGCAGGGATGTTTGTTTGTAGTTTTGTAATTGATGCATATTCATCTAAAGCTTGATGATTACTATCCATGACTCTAACTTTGATTATAGGATCAGAAATTAAATAATCAGACTGATTAGATACTTTATAAAATATCTTCATACCGCCTATATAGCGAGATTTTCCTAAATTAATTTCTTCTATCTTTAATTGATCATAGTTACCTAAAAATTCAAAACTATCTATTAGTAATATCACTAAACCAAAAATTATAAAGCTAGTCCATAATATTGGAAATATATTATATTTTTTCTTATTAGGAATATACGGTAAAATAACTGGCACATTAGCATTATAATGATTTTTAATAGTTTCCGTGTTGACTTTATCTTTAAAATCGTTTAACGTGGCAGTGTTGTTGTCTAGTTTTTGATACCAAGAATGGCTACATTTGGAGCATTTTACTCGTCGGCCGTTAATACCTATTTGATTGCTTGTAACAATAAATCTTGTTTGGCAATTTGGGCAAGTAATATACATAGTTAATTATAATTATTATGTTTGACTGCATATGCATATGATAGCCTTATTTATTATTTTTTGCAATAAAACAGTGAAAAGATATGTCATCTCTTATTAAAGAAATTGAAGAAGCTTGGCAAATTAAGGGCCAACTTCTTCAAGATTCTTCAAAGCTTATAATGTTAAAAAAAACACTTAATGATGTTATAGCAAGCTTAAATCAAGGTGCAATTCGTGTTTGTGAAAAGAAAGAAAATAGTTGGGAAGTTAATGAATGGGTAAAGAAAGCTATATTGCTATATTTTATCACTACAGAATCACAACTGTATAATAACAATTATAATAGTTGGTATGACAAAGTTGCTCCTAAATTTTCTGTGGATACTGATGAAAATATATTCAAAGAAGCAGCTATACGTAAAGTTCCCGGAGCTGTTGTCAGAACCGGTACTTATATAGCTAAAAATGTTGTAATTATGCCTTCTTTCATTAATATAGGTGCTTATATAGATGAGGGAACAATGATTGATACATGGGCTACTATCGGCTCATGTGCTCAAATCGGTAAGCATTGCCATATTTCAGGTGGTACAGGAATAGGAGGGGTGCTTGAACCTCTACAAGCAAAGCCCGTGATCATTGAAGATAATTGTTTTATCGGTGCAAGATCGGAAATAGCAGAAGGGGTAATAGTAGAAGAAGGAGCAGTAATTAGTATGGGAGTGTTTATCGGTAGCTCTACAAAAATAATATACAGAGATACAGGTGAAATTATTTATGGTAGAATTCCGGCTTATTCTGTTGTAGTTCCAGGAGTATTACCTGCTAAGGAAGCAGGCAAGCCTGGGCTTTACTGCGCCGTCATCATAAAGCAAGTCGATAAAACTACTAGATCTAAAGTAAGTATTAATGATTTGTTAAGGTGATGGTCCACTGTCACCTAGTTCGTTTGACCAGCGTTGTTGCATGGCTCAAGAAAAGTACTCGGTGTCATTCCTGCGGAAGCAGGAATCCAGCATAAAGCGAGATAAATCAAGCTTTTAATTCCAAAAATTTGCTGTATTTATACTTTTTTTGGATGCCTGCTTTCGCAGGAATGACATAAGAACCATGCAACAAGACCAGCTTGACTTGACCATAGGATGATAAAGAGGAATAATAAGTAGCTCAACACTAGTAAACTGTCACGGATCAATAATATCGACTATTATATCTTTAAAATACTCCTGTCTTTGTTGTTGTTATGAAGTATCTGTTTGTGAAATTGAATTATTATTGGGGTTTCCTAAGAAAATATTGTATGCCGTAAGTACTGAATTTTGTTGTTTTTGAGGATCATGTAAAACGCCGTCTGCTTTAAAATATGATTCTGCAGCGTCTGTTTCCTGTTATTTTTGAAAGTGAAGTGCGTTTCCTTGGTCCATATATTAAATCATATTTTTTATAGGCTTGTCAGCCTTATCTATAAGACTTCTAATATAGAGTCTAATTTATTATTATTTCTATAAAATATGATAGCTGAATCTTCACGTCCTAAGTTAAATAGCATATCACTGATTTTATCATACATTTCTTTAAGCTCTTTATTATATGTTAGGCTGCATTATAATTAGCTAAAGCTCCATTATAATCTGATTCTTCGCTTAATATATCGCCTATTTTAGAGTGGCAGCTAGTGATAGTTTGCATTACTACCGTCTTGTCAGGATATTTACTTAAGCACTTTATGGCTTCTTGATAATATTGCACCGGTTGATTACTTTCAGGTTTTATATTTTTTATAGAAGATAGATAGTTATTTTGTACAAATAAATCACATATTTTAATTAAGGAATTATAACACTTATTGGATTGAGAGCATGTTGTAGATAGCATTTCTTAAAATAATGATAATTCTTTAATGTGTAGGTTTAATACATATCGGTAGGCTTGAATAAGCGGCTTATTATCCATGAATTCATCAATAGAGTCTAAAATTTGAAATATTGCCTCTATAAGGTTATTATCGTGTTTGTTTGATATAATAGTTTGAAGTTCCGATAATTGTGTTAATCCCTCAAAATAAGAAAGAGTTTTTTATAGCTGGATATTTTATTGAAGAACTTGGTCAATATGGTTTTAACATACTCATCATAGTTATTATTATCTGAAAATTTTACACAGCTAAGAGATGTAGATATATTAAAATCTTTGAAAATTGATTGGATAGTATTAGTTATATATTATACATTTATCTGTATTTGTATATATAAATTTTCTATAAGACTGTCTTGTTCCTTTAGAAATGAACTTAGATTCTTTAGCTCTAAATTTTGTACTATTGCTATCTCTTCTAGAGATTTTAGTTCTAGGGTGATCTTTATTGCTTAATCTTGAGAAGTAGGTTTATAGAAAAATTTTATATTAGAGGATGCTAATATATCTTTGTTAATATCAATGCTATTTTGTAACATTAATATAATGTTTTCATGATGTTGGGTTATTACATATGTAAAATTTCCTCTTAATTTTTTGTATTCTTCTAAATGGAAAAACTTTTTAAAGTCTTTTATGATCCTGTTAAAGATATTAGGGGATTTTACAGTCTCTTCTTTTGCTACTATGATAAATTTTAATTTATCGGTCATTTGAACTAGCTTTTTAATGAAAAATACATTGATTAACTCTTGAACTGGATCTGGTATTCCGTTTGAGTATTACCAAAATACTTTTTCTGCAATTTCAAATTTTTGGGGCTAATATATAGCTGGTTCATATTTATGATTAATTTCCGGCGTTGTTTCAAAATCAAATAATTTATCAAAGGTAAATTCTTCACCGTTTTCGATAATTTTGAGGTTGTTTTCAAGAGCATTTAAAAATGTGTTTTTTCGCTATAAGGTAATCCTATTACTTACTGTAGCTTTTGATGTTTTTCATGCTTGTATTCGTGAATAATTAACTTCAGTCAATCAATTTAGAATATTTTCTTTTTTAAAGAATCAAGAGCAGTTTCTTCTTATGTTAAAGATTTAATATCAAGTTCTGTGGGCATTGTAGATTTCATATATAACCACTAATTTATTCTTTAATATAAATTTTTATACTGTCGTTTTCTCCGCTATCACTGATAGCTCTAATAATAAATTCACCGGTTTTTGCTTTCCATATTACAGGTTCGTTTGATTTTGCGGTTGCTATTAATTCATTATCTACAAACCAAAAAATGTTATTGGTTTTATTATCGCTAATCGCACTAAAAGTAATATTATCACTATCTTTAATTGAATGTATGGAATTTCTTAACGGATATATAATTTTAGGTTTCTGATGATGCCAATTTATCAACCTATTGCAATGGTTTGTGGGTATCGGTTTCGGTAATATATGTATTCCTGCTTTTTGGTAAACCGAAATCATATCTGCCGGCCATAAATTTACGGTTTTATATTCTGTTTGTCCTTGAATAAAGTGGCAAGCAGGCATACCGGTTTTTAAATCTATCAACATTTTTCTATAAATACCGGATTGTTTTATCGGTGATTTGCCTTTAATAAATAAGGATTCTGCTTTAAGTGGACACATATCGTTATCGATATCTCCCGTATCTGCACAAACTTTTACTTTAGTAATATTTAGTTTATTAATTTTTGAAAGGATTAAATCCTTATCTTTATTTGGCTCGGCTATTGATTCTATAATATTAAAGAATAAAGGGGCCGCAGAAATATTACCTGTAAATGTTCCGTGAGTTTGCCCTTTGAAATCTCCAACCCAAACGGCAAGTACGTATTTGCTGAATATTCCTATACTCAGTGCGTCTCTAAATGAGCTAGAAGTACCTGTTTTCCAATAAATCGGTAAGTTATGCTTTGTATTGTTATAGGTAATAGGACGAGTTGTATCTTTTATAATATCAAGAGTTAAATAGCTTGCTTCGGGGGATATCATTGTTGTTGCGAGCATTTGCTCGGAGCGTGGCAATCTAGTAGAGTTTGTATTATTTTGTTCTAGAGTGCCGCGCCCTCGTTGTGCTTCTCCGTGTAATGACGTAGAAAGCATTTTCCTAAGCGGTTTATAAGTACCGAAATTAGCAAGCATAGCATAAAGAGTAGTTAACTCTTCAAGAGTAATTTCTGCTGTGCCGAGTACTATAGATAAGCCGTAATGTTCAGGTTTTTGTAAGCCACTAATTTTTGCTTGTTGTAAGAACTCATAAAAATTCGGATTTTTTAACTTAGACGCCAGAAATATTACAGGTACGTTGCGGCTCCTTATTAATGATTCTCTGACACTTAATCCTCCTGTAAATCTGCTATCAAAATTTTCCGGTTTATAATGATCGTAGTAAGTAGGTGTATCCTTTAGTAAAGTTAACGGATGTATTAGCGATTGATCAAAACTAAGTGCATAGACAAATGGTTTTAAAGCGGAGCCTGGAGATCGATGGCTTTTAGTGCCGTTAATCTGTCCGCAAATATCGTTATTAAAAAAATCACCTGAACCAACGCTTGCAAGCACTTCCATAGTAGTAAAATCAATAAGAATTACGGAAGCATTATTAATGCCGTATTTTTTCAGGTTATTAATATATAGCTGCACCTGCTTTTCTATAGTAGTTTGCAAATTCTTATCTATAGTAGTACGTATAATAGGACTATCATTATTTGCCAGGATATCTAAAGTGAAATGCGGTGCTATAAAAGGAAGATTTTTATTTTGATTAAATTTAATCGGCAAACTAATTAACTTATTATAAATAATATCTTGTGGGTGAGTAGTTAGCCACTCAGTAAATAGATATTTACGCGCTTGAAAAATATTCATATCATTCCCGCCTCTTTTAAGAGGATTTTGTGGGATTACTGCAAGGCTTAGAATATCGAGCAAATTTAAATCTTTTAGGTCACGATTGAAATAAATATAACTGCTGGCTGTTATCCCTTCAATATTACTACCGTAAGGCACTAGGTTTAGATAAGCTTCTAGGATTTCATTTTTTGAATAATGTAGCTCTACATGAATAGCTTTAATGATTTGATGGATTTTACCAAGAATAGTAGAAGAGTTTATCCCATATCTTAAACGTGCTATTTGCATTGTTATAGTAGAGCCGCCTATTTTACGATTATTCTGTAAATAAGTATAATAAAAAGCTTTGGCTAAAGAAATTGGGTTAATGCCGCAATGTTTATAAAAATGCCTATCTTCATATAACAATACTGCTTCTATAAAACTTGCTGGTATTTCACGTATAGGAGTGAATATTCTATATTTATCGTCTTTAGAAAGCGAAATACGCATTAACTCGCCGCTTCGGTCAAATACTCTTTGTGAGAAGCTTATGTCTTTAAGCAATGGAGCAGGAGGAATAGCAAAATATAATATTATAATGCCGCTGATTGTAATAAAAAGTAATTTGGTTTTGATAGTCAAAGTATATACCTTATAGTTTAATGTCATTCCCGCGTAGGCGGGAAAGCCAGTAAAGTATATAAAAAACTTATTTTTATATACTTATTTTATCAAATATGTAACTTCTACATCAATAGTGCAGTTATTTTTATGAATTACCGCCTACGCTGGAATGACATAACACTCCGAAGCTTAATAATATCACCCTACATGCAATAACCATTATAAAGCATTTTAAAAATAATGAACATTTTAATAATATAGCTTGCATGTATAGAAGTAATATTATATTGTACACCACAAGACATTAACAAATTAACTAACTACTAACAAAAATTAAACATTACGATTATTATAAATATTAAATTATCATATAAAATCTACGTCACTACCCCGCATTATAACACATCAATATAAATTTCTTGATATAATATTTTTTTTCGTGTTAAATTATTTTTAACAATTACTTATTACTTAAATATTAATATCCTTAAGTAATTATTAATATTTATTCAATGAGAATTAGATATTATGACAAAAAATATAAATTCTAAACTTACCAAATTATTCTTACTTAGCTGTGCTAATGCGGCTATTATGACAGCTATGCCTATAAATGAAGATATAACTATTGCTGATATTTTAACTAAAAATGCATCATATACAGCTTTAACTGGACAAGCTCAGTGTGAAGGTATAAAAAATTTGGTAGCGAATGTAAATTTTAAAACAGTTTTAGAACCAGATCGTAGAGTATTACAAGAAATTGTTATAAGAGATTTTGATACTCACAATACCAACTTAGGAGATATATTGCTCTTAGAGCAGAAAAAGATGCCTTAATAAAAGGTATTGATGATGCTCCAAGAGAAAGTAGTTAGAAATAACAGAATCGGATGTCCAATGGTGGGGAATGCCAGCTCATGAACCTGCAGCAAGGAATCTAGAGGTTGGTGCATGGTTTAATAAACCTAAAACTGCGATTGAAGAAAATGAAATTTGAAACACTATCTTAAAAGATAATTATTTAGTTGGTAAATTAAAAGAATATTATAATTTATTTACAGAATTTGAGAAAAATAAATGAGCAATACAAAAAGAGAGAAATGAATAAAAAGCAGAATTAGCTAAACAAAAATAAGCAAGAAGACAACAAAAAGAAGCGGATTTATTAGCAGCAGAGTAAGTAAATTTTAATGGATTAACTGAAGCAGAAAAACAACAATATGAAGCTGATAAAGAAGCAAAAGCAACATATGCATTACTAATGAAAGATCAAGAGCTGAATCAAGGAGCTAGAGCTATAGTAGCTAATGAAGATTTGTTTGCTAATTTATTAAATGACGAAGAGCAGAAAGCTATAGGATTAGATTGGGTCTTTAAAAATGTGCATGAATCTATGCAAAAACTGATTACTAAAGAAAAAGTAAAAACGGCAACCTTATTAGCATTAGAAAAAATAGCACCGGTTATTGATAGAATAGAGTTTATAAATACGAAATCTGAAATTTTAGTAGAAGGTTTGCTAAATAATCAAGGCAAAGATATTGTTAATAAATTCAATGATTTATCCTTTAGTGATTAAATCAATTTAATAGTTAATAAATCTTTTAATAACAAAATTAATACAGTAGAACCTCAAACCTTAACTGAAATTAACTATGTTGATTTAAAAGCAATTGAAAAAAACCGAAAGTAAGTGTAAACCAATTAATGAATTTCTATAACATATTAGCTGTAACTAAAGCAAATTTAATGGATAGCACGACTGACTTAGCGTTAACACGAATTTCAGAAAATGAAATAACTGATCAAATACAAAAAGCTTTTAGTAAAGTATTATCGTCTGAGCAAGATAGAAATGCAAATCGTATCACAACTTTATATGATAAAAAAGTTATATGGACTTTAGTAAGTAGCATTAATTCTAAGAATTTACTAAAAAAGTTTGATGAATTGAAAAATCAAAATCGTATTGCTGATTTAGATGGTATTAAATATGCTATAGATAAGCTTAAAAAATCTGAAAATAATTGAGATGATAGAAGAAAGGAAGTTAGAGCAGCAACAGCTCATGTAGTTGTGGTTGTACCTGGTGCAGTTCAGGAAATTGAGTCAGACATAGAGAAGAAAATTTAAAGTTTAATGTGGATCGCACGAGCAGAAGCAGTGGTAGCTCATAATAACGGTAGACAAACTGCAGCAGCTGAGCAAATGAGACTCAAAGCCTAAACTCCAAAAGTAATTAATAAAGTTTTAGCACCTGCACTAAGCAAATCTGAAATAGATAAAGCAATGGTAGATAACGGCAATTGCGATGAAGAAACTTTAGGCAGAATAACTAAAGAAGTCGCAAGAGTTTTGGATCATGAGTATCAAGGCGATAAAATGCACTTTTTATAAATATGGAAAATATGTTAAATGAGCAATATATAATTCTATTCATGATATTATCACGCAAATGAACCGCAATGTTATATCGCATAGAATGTTCTCTAGTGCTGCTGGTGATGAAGATGAAAGAGTGTCAGATCATGATATTTTGGTTGCAAGTACTATTGCAATCGGTACATATAAGAATAATAATTATAGCGTTGCAATCTTATTAAGTTATAATCATCTTATGAATGGCGGTATTACTCTTACTCCAAATCTTGGGATCAGATACGGTTGCTTCGAAAGACGGCACCTCCCAAGAAAGTAATGTAGGTATTCAGCATTTGAGTATTGTTTCTAAAAAGCAGCATTTATGCAGCGGTATTTTAGGCGGTAGTGTAGCTTGAGCACCGGCAAATAGCTGAAGGTTTTAGTGTTATGCCTGCACTTCAAGCTTCTGTAGAATATTACTTTAATAATAAGAGTAAAACGCTTAATGCTAAAGTACAATTGCAAGATAAAGAAATTAATGAAACTATCGCATTACTAAAACAGCCTAAAGTCTTTTATCTCGTGTGGTATTGTTGCGTGGATACCTAATCGTCATTGCGAGGAGCGAAGCGACGCGTTAGTCTAGTCAAAAATTCTGTAAATCAGAAATTTTGACTGGATTGCTGCGTCGAATTACTACGTAATTCTTCTCTCAATGACGGGAAAGAAGGTCCGCGCAACAATGTATTGCGGGAATGACGTAAGAACCATAAATAATACTTATTACTCGTCTCTTACTACTAAAACTGATATATCTGAATGACGGACGATTTTAGAAGCATTAGGTCCAAGCATATAATCTTTTAATTGTAGTCTTACTGCAGAGATTATTATTAAATCGGCTTTAATTTCATTAGAGTGCTTAATTATTTCATCATAAACAGCACCGCTAGCTATATAATAATCTGTTTCAATTTCATCAGGAATATATTGTTTGATCAGTTCTTTGATTTGAGTCCGATACTTTGCTTTTTTCTCGGTTCTCCAATTTTGAGGTAAATAATCTTCAAACATTTTCGTACCGAATTCAGGAATTACATACATAAAATGTAATTTTGCTTGAAAGTGCGTTGCAAGCATTAAAGCCTTAGAAAGAATACCTTTTATAGATTTTTTATCATTTAAATCTATAGGTATAAGTATATTTTTAAATATAGTATTTTCAGACATAAGATATTGTTAGTTTTTATTTCTTACTGAAGCATGTTTTGGTAGAACAAAATTTTTAGTATCCGCAAAATAGTGAAGATCGAGGTTATTTAATAAGTAATTAGAAAGTTTAAAATTTGCTACGTTTCTATGAAAAGCTCCGATAAATTTATCTAAAATATCACGATTCGCCTCATCTCTAGTTACTAGAATTGCCGATACTTTTACTGTAGTTTGATCATCGGTAATCCCTGGATATAAGCCCTTGTGAAGTATAGCTTTATGAAACGCTCTATTTTGTTTTATTAATTCTGCTATTTTATCATTTTCAACTGAAACGAAATCCACTTCACACTTATTAGCTATTAAATTTACTAAGTGGTTAGAGTGGCCAACCATCATTATTATAGCATCTATTTCCTTATTACAGAATTTATCAATAGAATCTTCATAATTAATGTGTAGCTCTTCCGGTTCTTTAGAAAATTTATATAAAGAACGTATAGCATCATAGGTAATATTACTACTGGCAAATGCCGGACCGTTAGTTATTTTTTTTCCGTCAATATCAGCAAAAACTTTTATTTTATCCTCATCTTTTACAATAACCGTAAAAAACTCATCATGTAGATTAAGTACCTGACGTAAATTTTGCATTTTTTCTTGATCGTGATAATAACCTATGCCTTCATATGCTTCTACTGCAATATTAGCTTGCACTAGAGCTAAATCAATTTTGCCTTGTTGTAATAATTTTAAATTTTCTATACTGCCGTTTGTTGCAATAACTTCGCATTTAATATGTTCATTATTTTTAGTATCATTTGTAATAGTCTTGCATAAATCAAGTCCAATAGCATAATATCCTTTTAAAATAGAGCCGGTACCGATTTTAATGACTTTTGGAGCAGCATAAATATTACTGCAAATAAGAAATAGGCTAATAATAGTAGCGAGTCTAAAATTATTCATAAAACTAATTTGGATTATTTTCGGTGTTTTGGGCTTCTTTATGTTTACCAAGTTTTAGTTCTAGTAAATTAATAGAACCGATATTGATTCCTTTGTCTGAAAACTCAATATCAAACTTAGCTTTTTCTATATTGTTATAAGCCGAATTTGCATCATTTTGATCTGTATTTAATTGCTCGTTGGAAGTTTGATTAATTGCTTTAGCAATAATTGTTTTAATTATTTGCTTAGAAAAAATAATATTATTCGGTAATAATTTATCAACTATGGAATTATAATTTTCCAGCTCAAAATATAATTTTCCTTTCGGTAATTTATTGGCAAAGAATTGTAAAGCACCGTTTAAATTAACTTTATAATCATTATCACAAGTAAAAATAAATCTTTCTATATTAAAATTTTGTAAAATAGCTGCATCTTCTTCATCTTCAGCAAATTTTACAGAAGCAGCAATATCTAAATTAGCATTTTTAAAATTTAAAATATCTTTTTCTGAATAATAATTCATATTTAAGAATAAGGATATACTTTCCTCACTTGCTAGATGCTGTTTTTTGATCAGAAATGCTAAATCATTAATTTTAAAGACTTTTTGATTATCTTTAAATATCGATAATGCTTTATTATTTAACTGAATTGATTTTAATATTTCTTTTAAATTATCATCTTTTGATATTTTATATAAAGGTTTATTAAATTTTCCTATACCATTTATGTCATCATCGCTGCGTATATTATAGGTAAATGTTTTATCGCCGTAATTATCGACTTCTTTAATAAAAGGACCGAAATTAAGAGCGGCTCTTTTAGTACTAAAAGCTATATTCAGGACAATATTTTTGCATGTAAATTCTTTAGAATTTACATGATCAATGAATTTTACTTTAGGATCAGTTATTGTAATTTTCCAATTAAACGGATAGCCTGAAAACTTAATCGCATTATAAGATATCTTACGATTATCGGATCCAGAATTTTTAATTAAACTTACAACGTTATTTTTTATAGTATATGCAGTGGAAAACCATACTGTAGTAAAGGCTAAAAACACAAAAAGAAGTATTTTACGTATCACTTTTTTAATCCATTATAATTTTATATTACGAGTAGCAGAAGGAAGGCGTACTTTTATTCCGTCTAACGCTTCGGTTAAAATAATTTGACATCCCAATCTAGAAGTATCGGTAAGACCGAAGGCTAAGTCAAGCATATCTTCCTCTGCTTCCGTAGGTTTTTTTAATTTGTTGTAAAATTCGTCTTCTAAAATAACGTGACAAGTAGCACAAGCAAGCGATCCTTCACAAGCTCCTTCAAGATCTAGATCATTACTATGGGCAATTTCTAAAATAGAAAGCCCTATCGGTGCTTCTACTGTTTTTTCTTCTCCATCATTTATAATAAATGTTACTTTTATTTTTCCTGACATTCTGCTTATTTTTCCTTATCTAAATTAGTTCGATGATATATAATATTTTATATAACTGAGATTATTGAATTTGATTGATATTTTTGCCTTTTAGTACACCATTAATTATTATATTAAGATTTGTATCCATAGATTTATTTATTTTGGATTTAAACTCTTTAATAGAATTATTAATTAAGATCCGATCTCTAGCTTTTGCAGCTGCTTTTATATTATCTAATAAAGAATTAATTACAGATATCTCACTTTCCGATAATAAAGTTGTTAATTCTGCCATAGCACCCTCTATGCTAGAGATTAAAGCCTCTGCTTCAATTATTGCTTCTTGTAATAATCTTGTAGTATAATCTATTTGAGCATTTTTATAAGCATTTTCTAACATAATATCAATCTCTGTGTTATCAATACCGTGATTTGGTTTTACTTCTATAGTATGTGATGTATTGCTGATTTTCTCATAAGCAGAAACGGATAATATACCGTCTGCATCAATAGCAAAAGTCACTTCAGCTCTAATGTTTCCTGCTTTCATAGGAGGAAGTCCCTTTAACTCAAATCTGGCTAAACTGCGGCAATCGACAGCCATTTCACGTTCACCTTGCAATATATGAAATTGTATACCGGTTTGATTATCGGCATAAGTCGTAAATTCTTTTACTACCGCAATAGGAATCGGAGTATTACGCATAATGATTTTTTCAACTATACCTCCATATAATTCCATACCCAGCGATAAAGGTACTACATCAATCAATAATGAATTTGTATGTGGTGCTATTAAATTGTCTGCTTGTAATGCAGCTCCCCATACAACTGCTTTATCAGGATCAATATCTGATAGAATATCTACTTTAAATGCTTTATATAATTCGTCTTTTATTAAAGGAATGCGTGTTACACCTCCTACTAAAATAACTCCGTCTATATTTGGATTTCCTGCTTGTGCTAAACATTCTTGAGCTATATTGATAGTGTATTCTACTAAAGGTAAAATTAATTGTTCTAATATTTGCCTATTAATTGATATATTATCATTATTAAAACTATCTTTGTATGTTAAAGTTTCTTTTGCTTTTTTTGCAAGTTGTAAAGTATCGATAGAATTAGGTAAATCAAATTTATTACAAAGATATTGTGTAATTACTACATCTATATCGTCGCCACCAAGCATATTATCGCCGCTTGTTGCTATAACTTGAAAAATACCTTCTTGTATATTAAGAATAGATACGTCAAAAGTGCCGCCGCCTAGGTCATATACTAAATAACAACCTTTTTGGTTGTTATTTAAGCCGTAAGCATAGGCAGCTGCAGTAGGTTCGGCAATGAGCCTTAATACTTCAAAACCTGCTATTTTAGCAGCAAGCATTACTTCGCCTCTTGCTGCATCGTTAAAATGTGCAGGTACGGTTATAACTGCTTTAGTTATGTGAGTCTTTAATTGCTCTTCTGCTTGATTTTTTAGGTAAATAAAAACTTCTGCTGCAATTTCACAAATCCTTATCCTTCTATTGGCAAAATTTAGCTTAAGCTCATTACTATTTACGTCTAAATAATCTTTAACTAACGAAAAAAGTGCTGGAGTATTCAGAATTTCTTTTAATGTTTTACCGAATAGTCTTTTAATAGACCGGAGTCCTTTATTATTACCTATAGTAAAATTGTTACTTGTAAAATCTATAGTAGTTGGGGTTATTTCTTTATCATCTATAGATTTAATAACTTTAACTTTTCTATCAGTTGCAATAGCTATTAATGAGTTAGTAGTACCAAAATCGATACCGACTGCGATTTGCTGTTTTTGCTTAAAATCAGTTTGCTCCGGTTCCCTAATTTCTATTATTTGCATGATTTTATTTTTTTTTGCAATTTATGCAGCAACGTCCCAATATATTTAAGCTTGCTAGTTTTTATAGTTGCGTCTGATAGATTTTGTTCTTTGAAAGCTTGTTTTAAAGAATCAATTTCTTGCTTTTGCATTAATTCATACTTATCTTTTATTTTTTCTAAATCACTAAATAAGGTAGTATTTTCGATTATTTCCATTTCATTCCAAAATATGCTTAATTCTAGCGGCGAAAGTACACTACGTGTTTTTTCGTCATTTAAATTTATATTTTGTAAAAGCAGCATATATTCAGCGCGCTTTAAGGCATTTTTAAGAGTAGAGTAAGCATTATTTAATTCAGCCGCAGTAATTAGATTATGTTCCTTTTCCTGCAAAGTTTTTGCTTTATCGGGATGATATTTTACCTGCATAGCAAAATATTGCTTTTCTAATATCTTTAAATCAATATCATAATCTTGTGGAAGTCCTAATAATTGAAAATAATTTTGCACTTTAAAATTCTATATTATTTTAGGTTTTATTGTATGGCTCATTTATGTCACGCCTGCGAAAGCTGGAATGACATAATCCATGCAGCGATATCAATTTTTTAAATTAAGCTAGTATACATTAAAAATTAAAAAAATACAATTATGGAAGTAGACCTATTACATTTTGAAAAAAAATATCATAACTATATTGTAGCAGGTATAGATGAAGCAGGTAGAGGACCCCTAGCAGGTCCGGTGGTCGCAAGTGCCGTTATAATAGATAACGCTAATATTATACATGGCATTAAGGATTCTAAAAAGCTTTCTAAAAAGAAAAGAGCATTACTATATGAGCAAATAACTAGTAATTATGTTTGGGCAGTTGCTATTATTACCCACACCGAAATTGATAAGATCAATATATTAGAGGCAACTAAAAAAGCTTGTTCTATTGCTGCAGCAAATCTTAATGTTAAGCCTGAAATAGTTTTAGTTGACGGTAATATGCAGTTTAGTGATGAAAGATTTATCAGTATAGTTAACGGTGATAATTTATCGTTATCAATTGCAGCAGCTTCTATTATCGCAAAAGTTACTAGGGATCGTTTGATGCTAGAATTAAGTGCTAAATTTCCACAATATTTATGGCACAAAAATTCCGGTTACGGTACCAAAGAGCATCTAGAAGCTATTAATAAATACGGCTTATCACCGTATCATAGAAAAAGCTTTAAGTGTTGTTAATGTGCGTTGTTGTATGGATAGAAAAACCTTCTGGGGGTCATCCCGTGGCTTGACCACGGGATCCAGAAAAAAGCGAAATAAATCGAGCTTTTAGTTTTAAGAAATTGTTATATTTATATTTTTTACTGGATCCCGTGGTCAAGCCACGGGATGACAATCGGTTTTAGCTTAACTCACGTGCTGCCGCTTCTAGAGTTTTTAGCTGATCTCGAAGTTTTGCGGCTTGTTCAAATTCAAGATTACTTGCGGCTTTAAGCATTTCTTTGTTTAGTTTGTTGATATTAGCTTTTAACTTAGCAGTGTTATCAAATAAAGTATGAGCTTGTTTTGTATCACACTTACTATCGACTCTTTCAAGTGTTGCTAAAGCGTGAATAGCACGGTTGATAGTCTTTGGAATTATGCCGTGTTTTTCATTATATTCCTGCTGAATTTGTCTTCTACGCAACGTTTCACTAAGAGCTTTATCGATCGATTTAGTCATTTTATCGGCATAAAGTATGACTCTGCCCTCACTATTTCTTGCAGCTCTTCCGATCGTTTGTATTAACGATACTTCCGACCGTAAAAATCCCTCTTTATCTGCATCAAGTATAGCAACTAAGCCGCATTCAGGGATATCAAGCCCCTCTCTTAATAGATTAATACCGACTAAAATATCGATAGTACCTTGTCTTAAATCTTGTAAAATCTCGATGCGTTCTAGAGTATGCACGTTAGAATGCAAGTAGGAAGTTTTATATTTTAGTTCCTGCAAATAGGCGGTTAAATCTTCAGCCATTTTTTTAGTTAAGGTGGTGACTAAGACACGTAAGCCTTTAGCGACAGTGGCTTGAATTTCGCTAATTAAATCCTCAACCTGTTTGGTGGCCGGCTTTATAATACATTCAGGATCAAGCAGTCCCGTAGGTCTGATAATCAGCTCTACTACAGTGCCTCCGGTTTCTTCTAACTCGAACGGTCCCGGGGTTGCCGATACAAAAACGGTTTGCGGTCTAAATTTTTCCCATTCTTCAAATTTTAAAGGTCTGTTATCAAGAGCAGAAGGCAGACGAAACCCATGCTCTACCAATACTTCTTTCCTTGCTCGATCGCTGTTATACATCGCTTTAATTTGTGGTACGGATACGTGGCTTTCATCAACAAATAATAACGCATCTTTCGGCAAGTATTCGAATAATGTCGGTGGTGGCTCACCGGCATTACGACCGGTAAAGAATCTTGAATAATTTTCAACGCCTTTACAGCTGCCTGTTTCCGTTAACATTTCAAGATCATATTGAGTACGTTGATTTAGCCTTTGAGTTTCAAGCAGTTTATTTTGCGACTTTAAGAACTCTAAGCGTTTTTGTAATTCTTCCTCAATACCTGATATGGCATTATTGACCGTATCTTGTGGCATCACAAAGTGTGAATGACCAAAGACTATAGCTTTATCAAGCTTAGCAAGTTTTTCACCTGTTAGTGGGTCAAATTCGTGGATATATTCGAGTTCATTACTGAAAAACGATAAACGCCAAGCTTTATCACTATAATGTGAGGGGAAAATATCAATGTTGTCGCCTTTAACCCTAAAGCAGCCACGCTCAAACCCCATATCGTTACGTTTATATTGTAGATTTATCAAATCATTTAGTAGTTTATCACGAGGGTAGCTTTTACCAGGTTCTAGATTAACGGTCATTTGGTAATATAGATCAGGAGAGCCAAGTCCGTAAATACAGGAAACGGAAGCAACTACTATAACATCACGACGCTCTAATAACGATCTTGTAGCAGAATGACGCATTAAATCAATGTGTTCATTAATTGATGAATCTTTTTCGATAAAAGTATCGGTGCGTGCTATATAAGCTTCGGGTTGGTAGTAATCATAATATGAGACAAAATATTCAACGGCGTTCTTTGGAAAAATCGACTTCATTTCTGAATAAATTTGAGCAGCTAAAGTTTTATTATGTGCCATTATAAGAGTAGGGCGATTAGTTCTCTCTATAATATTTGCCATAGTAAATGTTTTGCCTGACCCCGTAATACCAAGCAACATTTGTGAGCGTTTTTTACTATTTAATCCTGCTATAATTTCATCTATTGCTTTTGGTTGATCGCCTGCCGGTTTATATTCTGAGATAAGAGAAAAATGATTCATACATTTTTACTTGCTTAAAAAACTATAGTTTAAGATAATATATTAAAACCTAACAAAAAAATATAACATTATGAATAAAGCTATATTACACACAATTATTATTTATACTCTCGTGAGTTGTCCTTATTGCATAAAAGCTAAAGCATTGCTTGATGAGCAAAATATTGCTTATGAGGAAATTGAAGTAAGTAATTTGACTCAGGCAGAGAAAGAAAAATTTATTAAGAAATCCGGTGGTAAAGGAACTGTTCCACAGATATTTATAGATAATATGCATGTTGGCGGGTGTGATGATTTATTTGATCTTGAAAAAGAGGGGAGGCTAGATAAGTTGCTGGAAGGGCAACCGAAGAAGAGTATTTAAAATGTCATCCCGCGGCTTGACCGCGGGATCCAAAACAATATACAAGCAACTTGTGTTATAAAATGAAAGAATATTACGTTTATATACTTTCTAATAAATGTAATGGTACGTTGTATGTTGGTGTGACTTCTAATAATTATAAGGCGTATTTGGCAACATCAACAGAAGTTCACAAAAAGTTTTACCACAAAATACGATATAGATAAATTAGTTTGAGCAGTTTAATGATATAAACCTTGCAATTGGTTGTGAAAAACGTTTAAAAGAATATAAAAAAAATGTGAGTTTAATTTAATTAATTCTAGTAATCCTGATTTGAAGGATTTACACGAAGAATTTTTAAAGTAAATTTTTGGATACCGCGATCAAGTCGCGGTATGACACTGAATAACAATGCCTAACCACAACAACCACAAAAATTCATTCTATCTACTTCTGCCCTATTTATGGTCGAAAGGTTTTGATATACGCCTGTGTATTGTTGCCTATCTTATCTGTCGAGTCATAGCTAAAGTAATAAATATTTTAGTTCCGATTGTTTATAAATATATAATAGACGATCTAAATAAAAATTTTGCTCCTTCTGGTATTATCGGTATTATTATTGCATATGGCGGAACAAAAATACTTGTTCAAATTTTCAGTGAATTACGAAATATTTTTTTCTCAAAAGTAGGGCATCAAGCAACCCGCTGAGTTGCTCTAAATGTCTTTAAGCACATGCATAATTTAAGTATGCGTTTTTACATTACTAGAAAAACAGGTGGCTTAAGTATGTCAATAGAGAGTTGTACTAAAGGTATTGAAATGGTGATAAGGTTGTCGTTATTTAATATCGTTCCAACAGGTGTAGAAATAATACGTGTAAGCGGGATCTTGTGGTATGTGTATGGTATTTAGTTTGCCGTGACTATCTTAATAACCATGATAGTTTATGTTTGTTATACTTTCAAAATCAGTACTTGGCACATTTCTGTTGCATGAGCAATGAACCACAGCGACAACACAGCCAATAATAGAGCGAGCGATAGTTTACTGAATTTTGAGACTGTAAAATATTGCGGAAATGAAGAATATGAGGCACAGAAATTTGATGCAGCAATGCAAATTTATGAAAAAGTTTCAACTAAAACCACTAACAGTTTATCGATTTTAAATGTAGGGTAGGCTGTTATTATCTCGCTTGGTCTTGTGGCTTTAATGATACTTTCAGTAAATGCTGTTCATAAGAATAAAATGACCGTCGGTGATTTAATTATGATTAATACTTACCTGTTCCAGTTATCAATTCCGCTTTCAATGCGCGGCTTTGCTTATAGAGAGATTAAAAGTGCTTTAATCAGCATGGAAGATATGTTTAAGCTGTTAGATATACCGGCAGAAGTACAAGATGCGGTAGATGCTAAGGAGATAATTATCTAAGAAGGTGAAGTGAGTTTCGAGAATGTTAGATTCGCTTATAATCAGGAACGTCTGATTTTGCATAATATAAGCTTTACGATTAAGAGCAGTAAAACACTCGCAGTAGTCGGTAGTAGCGGTGCAGGTAAATCGACTATATCACGCTTGTTGTTCAGATTGTACGATATCAACAGTGGTAGCATTACTATAGATAATCAAGATATACGCGAAGTCACGCAACGAACGCTACGTAAATCTATCGTAATTGTCCCGCAAGAGACGGTATTGTTTAATGAGATGATATATTAGAATATCGCATACGGTAATAATGCAGCACGCTATGACGAAGTTATAGCAGCCTCAAAAAATGCTCATATTCATAAGTTTATTAGCACGCTACCCGAAGGTTGTGAGATGCAGGTAGGAGAGCGAGGTTTGAAGCTTTCGGGCGGTGAAAAACAGCGTATTGTAATCGCAAGAACGTTACTCAAAAATCCGTCACTATATGTTTTTGATGAAGCAACAAATTCGCTTGATACTAAAACCGACAAGCTAATTCAAGCAAGTCTTAAAGAGATCTTAGCCCACCATACTACTCTTAATCATTGCTCATAGACTATCCACTATTATAGATACAGACGAGATTATTGTTTTAGATAACGTCTATATAGTTGAACGAGGCAAGCATAAAATCTTACTCCGGCACAAAGGCTATTACGCTGAACTTTGGTATAAATATCAGGAAGAAGAACATTCTTAAAATTTATCATTATATCACCTATAAGTTTTATTAAGTGGTTTGGTCACACCGGCTCAATGTTATTCCCGCGGAAGCGGGAATCCAGAAAAAGTATAAAATACAACAAATTTTTGAAATTAAAAGTTCGATTTATCTCGCTTTATGCTGGATTTCTGCTTTCGCAGGAATTACATTGGTAGCTTAGAAACAATGTAACAATTATAAATACACGCAATCCTTGAAAGAAATTTATTATGTCTCTATAATTAAATATGATTTATTAAATTTAAGGCTAAGTAATCGTGACTGATAAATATTCTTCTAATTTAGTGCCGGTAAATATCGAAGATGAGATGAAAGTATCTTATCTTGATTATGCTATGAGCGTTATAGTAAGTAGAGCTATACCGGATGTTCGGGACGGCTTAAAGCCGGTACATCGCCGAATTATCTATTCCATGCATGAAGCCGGTAATCATGCTAGCAAACCTTATAGAAAATCCGCAAGAATAGTTGGTGACGTGATGGGTAAATACCATCCGCACGGTGATAGTGCTATTTATGATTCGTTAGTACGTATGGCACAAGCCTTTTCCTTGCGTTTGCCACTTGTCGACGGGCAAGGTAATTTTGGATCGATGGATGGTGATGCAGCGGCAGCGATGAGATATACCGAATCTCGAATGGCCAAAGTTTCGCATAAGCTCGTAGAGGATATCGATAAAGAGACTGTTAGCTTTAACCCTAATTATGACGGTTCTGAAAAAGAGCCTTCCGTACTTCCTGCAATGTTTCCAAATTTATTGGTTAACGGTAGTGGAGGTATTGCGGTCGGTATGGCAACTAATATCCCTCCTCATAATCTTGGTGAGGTTATCGATGCGTGCTGTTTATATATAGATAATAATGATATAGAAATATTAGATTTACTCGAAGTCGTTAAAGGACCGGATTTTCCTACAGGTTCAATGATTTTAGGTATTAGCGGTATTAGATCGGCATATCTTACCGGTAGAGGTAGTATCATTATGCGAGGTCGAGCCGAGATTGAGAATATCGGTAATAGCCGTCAAGCAATTATTATTACCGAAATACCGTATATGGTAAATAAGGCCAGGCTCGTTGAGAAAATTGCTGAAATGGTTAAGGAAAAGCGAATAGAAGGTATAAGTGATTTACGTGACGAATCGAATAAAAACGGTGTAAGGATTTTTATTGAGTTAAAGAAAGACGTAGTTGCGGAAGTAGTCTTAAATCAAATATACGCATGTACGCAGTTACAAACTAGCTTCGGTGTTATTATGCTTGCTCTTAAAGACGGGCTACCGAAAGTGATGAATTTGAAAGAAGTAATTGCGGCTTTCGTTAGTTTTAGAGAAGTGGTAATTACTAACCGTACTATATATTTACTAAATAAAGCAAGAGATAAAGCACATATTTTACTAGGACTAACTATTGCCGTTAGTAATATCGATGAAATAATACGTATTATTAAAGCTGCAAATGACACGAATGCAGCTAAACAAGAATTAATGGCACGCAGCTGGGAAGCATTAAAGATCCTACCTCTTGTAAAGCTGGTTGATGATAAGGCAATGTTAAATGAGCAAGACAAATGTAGTTTTACTGAGTTGCAAGCTAAGGCAATCTTAGAAATGAGACTACAGCGTCTAACCGCTATGGAGAAAAACAAGCTTGAAGAGGAGTTAAAGAACCTCGCTACGGAGATCACAGAATATATTAATATACTCGGCTCTCGTACGAGATTACTTGAAATTTTAAAAGAAGAGTTAATTAAAGTTAAAGAAGAGTTTGCGACTCCTCGTCTGACTTCAATTGAATTCGGTGAGTTTGATCAAGATATAGAAGATTTAATTCAACGTGAAGAAATGGTAGTAACAGTAACGCTTGGTGGGTATATCAAGCGTGTACCTCTAAGTAGCTATCGTTCACAAAAACGAGGCGGTAAAGGAAGATCCGGGCTTTCAATGCGTGATGAAGATATTACCACGCGAATTTTTGTCGGTAGTACTCATACTCCGATGTTGTTCTTCTCAAATATCGGTCAGGTTTATAGTTTAAAACTGTATAAATTACCTTTAAGTAATCCGCAAGGTAAAGGAAGACCAATGGTTAATATATTACCGCTGAAAGAAAATGAGCATATTACGAATATTATGCCGCTACCTGAAAATCAGGATGAATGGGATAATTTAAACATTATGTTCGCAACTGCAAAGGGTAATATCAGAAGAAGCGATTTATTAGATTTTAAAAAGATTCAGTCGAGCGGTAAAATTGCTATTAGGCTTGATGATGATGATAAATTAATAGACGTAAAACCATGTAAAGAAGACGAGCACATTTTACTTGCCACTAAAGCCGGTAAAGCTTTAAGATTCCCTGTTGAATCGCTGCGTGTTATTAAGAGCCGTACTTCCGACGGGGTACGAGGTATGAAACTTGCTAAGGAGGATTCCGTAATTTCTATGACCGTGCTTAAAGGCATTAACAGTACAAAAGAGGATAGAGATGCTTATTTCACAGTGCCATGGGCAAAAAGGCTTGAGATTGCGAAAGGTGAGGAGTTTAACCTCGAAGAGTTAGGTGTAACTTTGACTGCAGATTCTATTTTAAAAATGGCAAATTCCGAAGAATTCATCTTAACAGTTACAGAGAACGGTTTCGGAAAAAGAAGCTCGGCATATGGCTATAGAATTACCGATCGAGGCGGTAGCGGCATAATCAATATGGATATTAACGACAAAACCGGCTTGGTCGTCGGTGTTATGCCGGTTAAAATAGATGATGAGCTAATGCTGATTACCAATAGCGGTAAGTTAATTCGCTGTAAACTTGAGTCAGTGCGTATTACGGGACGTAACACTAGCGGCGTAATCCTATTTAAGTTAGATGACGGTGAAAAAGTCGTATCTGTCTCTTTAATTGCTGAAACTTCTGAAAGCGCAGAAGATAGTGAGTTAGAGGAAGATGGGTAGTAGTTGTTAAGTTGGATGGTTATGTTGTTTTTGTAAAAAGACTCCAAGTGTTTCAGTGTCATACCGCGACTTGATCGCTGTATCCAGTTAAAAATACTGGTATTTTTATTGTTTTGATAGATCCCGTGGTTAAGCTACGGGATAACACTGGAAAAACTGAACCACGCAACAATGCCGTCCTGCTTTCGCTTGGATGACATTAAGGATTTTTTAAAAAATGTTCGGTACTATAGACAATCTTAGGAAATAACAACAAATTTCTGCGATTGTCGCGTCCACTTACTCTGTAATTTTTTTCGCAATAAAGTTAATTTATTAACTACTCTGCTTTTAATTAGCAATACCTCCTAAAGAACTTCTAGAAAATTATTGCAACACTAATTTTGCTCTCTATAATAACCGTATATTGAATTTATGAATATGCAAATATTAACTTTCCAGTCTTGCTGTACTACTACAACCGGTGCAAGCCGGTAACAATATCTCTATATTTTTCTTTTAAGTATATCCACCCCTTTAAATTAACTAATTATTATTAGGTAAGTTTTATGTTTCGTAAAATGCCACTTATTTTAATGGCTATTATCATAGCTATCATATTATTCAACCCACTAATGAGTTTAGAAGTAACAAGGTTATTATATTCAATAAGTCTATCTATTAAATCTATAATTGGATTATTTCTTCCTTTAATTATTTTTGGCTTACTTTTTAAATCTGTTGTAATGCTAACCAAAGATGCAACACGTATAGTTTTCTTAATATTATTACTAGTATGTGGGTCTAATTTTATTCTACTTTCATAAGTCATTATGTAGGTATATACATATATCAATTCGATTTATCAATGATCTCTCCTATAGAAAATAATAGCTTAAAGCTTTTATGGTTACTTAATTTTCCTAATATTAATGATAAAATCCTATTTAGTAGTATTATCTTAGGCTTTATATCCTCAAAATTTTGTGCTGAGATTGCAAGCGGATTGGCTTGCAAGATAGAAGCATTTGTTGCAAAAATATTGCGATTGTTTATCTATATAATTCCTTTATTTATAATGGGCTTTATCGTAAAACTACAGTTTGATGAAGTATTAGGTATAATTATTAAAGATTATATGTTTATTTTTGTCACAATCGCATTTGCTCAGTTTGGTTATATCTTTCTTGCTTATTTTATTTTAAGTAACTTTCGAGTTAAGGAATTCATAGCTAGCCTCAGTAATATGATGCCAGCATCTATAAGTGGATTTATTGCAATGTCTAGTGTTATAAGTATGCCACTTAGTATAATATGAGCGGAAAATAATACAAATAATAAAGCACTTGCTCGTACCGTTGTACCAATAACAGTAAATATTCATTTTGTTGGTAATTGTTTCGTTGTACCGATTTTGGCTTATGCTATACTAAAAAGTTATGGATTAGCTGAACCTACTTTATTTAATTATCTTATTTTTACTTTTTATTTTGTATTGGCAAAATTTTCAGTAGCATCTATACCAGGTGGCGGAATTATTGTAATGCTCCCTATACTTGAACAATATCTAGGTTTGAATACTAATATGATGTCTCTGATGACAGCTCTTTATATCTTGTTTGATGCTGTAATCACTTGTGCTAATGTTTTAGGAAATGGTGCTTTTGTTAAACTGATAGATAATATATATAGTGTAACTTAGAAAGCTTAGATTAGGTTTCTCAAAATACTCTAGGTTCTTGCGTGCAGCAAATTAAATTATTTGTATTTTTAGATATTTTTAAGCGGAAATTAATAAGAACGCAAGAACCTAATATATCTTTTGCTTTTAAAGTCATTGCTGAATTACCTATTATTTGATAAATTAGATGTTTGTGTCCCTAGAATTGTTATTTGTTATAAAGAATTAATTAATTTTTTAACTAAATTTCAAATATTAATTAGATAATTGATTTAAAACAGAAAAAGCATATAATCTTTATGTCTGAAACTATATATTGAGTAATAAATTATGACGTGGTTGTTAATTGCGATTGGTTTAACCGTTTTGGTTCTTATTATAGGGGTAGTGTCGATGGCTATTGGAGGAAAGTTTGATAAGAAATTTAGTTCAAAGTTCATGACTTTCAGGGTTTTTTTTCAGGCAGTTTCTATATTTTTATTGATTATAATATATTTTTATAAAGCTAATTGATAAATGCCTGAAAATAACTCAAAAGCTACTTAATCGATTTCTCTAATTTTTTCGCGTCATTCTTCACATTTGTCTAAAATTTCTTCTAATGTAACTTCTTCGACTTTTCCATCTTCATCTTCAAAGTCCTTTAAATCTCTAATCAGTTTCTCTAGCTTTAATAATGAAATTTTTTCATTATACTGATTGCTACAATGTTTTTCGAGTTGTTCGGCAATTTCTTCAATATCACCCAAATGCATTGCTATTCCTCCTTAATTTTATGCAAGCCTTATTTATTAACATGTTATCTGATATTTGCTATTATTTATTAAAATTACTAAATATTATTAATTCGACAAATTATTATAAATAGGTGAGTTTATTGTACAACTATCGCCGGAATTAGGTAGGTTTGCTTTCTTTACATTTTATTGGTTTTATGGTATATTAATGCAAAATATTAAGATTTGATTATGTCAATATTACCGATAGTAACAGCACCTGATGATAGATTAAAGCAGAAATCTCAACCTGTTTTAGAGTTTACAGATCAAACACGAAAATTTATGGATGATATGCTTAAAACTATGTACCATGAAGACGGTGCAGGACTCGCAGCAGTACAAGTAGGGGTATTGAAACGTATTTTAGTAATTGATATAAAAGATCATGATTCGGTAGAAAGACCAAAAGATTTTTATCCGCTTTTTATAGTGAATCCTGAAATGATAGAAAAATCAGAAGAGCTAATTAAGTCTAATGAAGGTTGTATCTCAGTACCGGGGCAACGTATTGAGGTTGCAAGACCGGAATCGATAAAGATTAGGTATTTAGACTATCATGGTAAATCGCAAGAGCTTAAAGCAAATGATTGGCTCGCAAGAGTTATCCAGCATGAGTATGATCATTTAGAAGGTAAGCTCATGATTGATTATTTAAGTAATTTAAAACGAGATGTGGTGCTTCGTAAGCTCAAGAAACTTAAAAATAATATAGTGTGAAAGTAATCTTTATGGGAACGCCTGAATTTGCAGTCCCAGCTCTTAAAAAACTTATAATGCATCATGAAGTTAAAGTTGTTTTTACCCAGCAACCTAAAGCTAAGGGCAGAGGACTTGACTTAGTTAAATCCCCAATACATCAGTTAGCATTTGAGCATCAAATTCCTGTTTATACTCCCTCTACACTTCGTAATGATGACATAGTTAATCTAATTAATAAGATTAATGCAGATATTATAGTTGTTATTGCATATGGTTTTATTTTGCCAAAAGCTATATTAGAGGATAAAAAATACGGCTGTCTTAATATCCATCCATCTGATTTGCCTCGTCATAGAGGAGCAGCACCGCTGCAGCGTACTATTATAGAGGGTGACCGGAAAAGTAGTGTATGTATTATGCGTATGGATACAGGAATTGATACAGGTGATATATTGATGAAAGAAGATTTTTATTTAGAAAGAAGAACAACATTGGAGGAATTGCACAATAAATGTGCTAATTTAGGAGCTGCATTACTAATAAGAACACTTGCAAATATTGATAATATAGTACCGATAAAACAGTCAAGTGAGGGCGTTACGTATGCTAATAAATTAACTAAAGAAGAAGGAAAAATTAATTGGCATGAATCCGCATATAAAATAGATTGTAAAATAAGGGGTATGAATCCCTGGCCCGGAGCATATTTTAGTTATAATGATAAAGTAATTAAAATCCTTGAAGCAGAATATTTAAATACGAATCATCACGTTACTGCCGGCACCGTTATTAGCGATAAGCTGGAAATAGCTTGTGGAAGCGGTATATTGCAAGTGAAAAAACTTCAGCAAGAGAGTAAAAAAGCTTTGAATGTAGAAGAATTTTTACGTGGTACAAATATTTTAAAAGCTACAATATTAAAATAATAGTATTAATTATGAGTAAAGGTAAACAAGAAGTTAGGTTTAACGATAATTTAGACGTTAAGTAGTTTAGCTTAAAGTTTGAAAACAATAGTGATATTTATTCTGTAAAAAGGCAAGTGATTAATATAGTAGATGATGAAGTAGAAGATCAAACTAAGCTATTTACAGAAACTCAATTTCTTGTACAAAAACTCCGTACGGTAAAAATCTCAATATAAAATTAGCGGCTTTATTAACAAAGCAGGTGAACATACAAGCGATCCAAAGCAAGTAAAAGAAATTTCAAAATGACACGCTCATGCCGCATTTGCTGATTTACAGAAAAATATTTTAGGTAAATTTGATAAGAACGGTAATTTAAGATGAAAATCTAGTCTTTAGAAAAGATGGTAAATTATTTTTTGTTAAAACTCAAATCGTTTTTATCAACAGAGAAGGAGAAATGAAAGCAGTAAATCATGTTTTACAAAAAGGCAGATTCTTTTTTGAAGATTTAGGTGGTACGGCAGAGACAAAATTCAGGACTGCAAATCTAAACAAAAAGCCAACAAATCACATTTTAAAAAGAGGTTCAAATAACTTTGAGCCACCTCATAAGAAATAAATCATAAGAAATAAAATTGAAATTATTTAAAATTAGTGTTTGACAAGCTTTAAAAATATATATATAAAATGACCACGCAAAGTTTGCAACGTAAAACTTTGTAGCTGTTTAAAAAGTTGATAAAGCTAAAAACTAAATACACTGCGATAATAAAAGTTTATATCGTGAGTAGATACTGAAAATAATTGTGAAATTAATTCTGTATGCATTGTGTAATCTCAAGTTAAAAGCGTTAAGTAAATATAATAAGAGCATTTGGTGAATGCCTTGGCACTAGAAGGCGATGAAGGACGTAATACGCTGCGATAAGCTTCGGGGAGTTGCGAATAAACTTTGATCCGAAGATTTCCGAATGGGGAAACCTACCTAATTTATTGGGTATTGTATAGTGAATACATAGCTATATAAGGCAAACCCAGCGAACTGAAATATCTAAGTAGCTGGAGGAAAGGACATCAACCGAGACTCCGTTAGTAGTGACGAGCGAACGCGGACTAGGCCAGTGGCTTCAAAAAAATAACTAAAACAACATGGAAAGGTTGACCATAGAGGGTGATAGTCCCGTATAGGTAAAAAGTTTGAAGTCCTTGAGTAAGGCGGGACACGTGAAATCCTGTTTGAATATAGGGGGACCACCCTCTAAGCCTAAGTACTCTCTAGTGACCGATAGTGAACAAGTACCGTGAGGGAAAGGTGAAAAGTACCCCGACAAGGGGAGTGAAATAGTATCTGAAACCAAATGCTTACAAGCAGTCGGAGCAAGCATATTTATATGTCTTGTGACGGCGTACCTTTTGTATAATGGGTCAGCGACTTAGTTTATCTAGCAAGCTTAAGCCGTTAGGTGTAGGCGTAGCGAAAGCGAGTCTGAACAGGGCGTTTAGTTAGATAAATTAGACCCGAAACCGGGTGATCTAGCCATGGCCAGGTTGAAAGCGGAGTAAAATCCGCTGAAGGACCGAACCCACTACTGTTGAAAAAGTAGGGGATGAGCTGTGGTTAGGGGTGAAAGGCCAATCAAACTCGGATATAGCTGGTTCTCCGCGAAATCTATTTAGGTAGAGCGTTGTAGCGATTACCGTCGAAGGTAGAGCACTGAATGAGCTAGGGGGTCCCACAGACTTACCAAACTCAATCAAACTCCGAATGTCGGCGAGTACAGCATAGCAGACAGACTATGGGTGCTAAGGTCCATAGTCGAGAGGGAAAAAGCCCAGACCGCCATCTAAGGTCCCTAAATCATGACTAAGTGTTAAAGGATGTGAGAAGACCAAAACAACTAGGATGTTGGCTTAGAAGCAGCCATCATTTAAAGAAAGCGTAATAGCTCACTAGTCTAAATAAGTTTTCTTGCGCCAACAATGTAACGGGGCTCAAGTCATGTACCGAAGATGCGGATTTGCACTAAGTGCAAGTGGTAGCGGAGCGTTCCGTAAGCCTGTGAAGGTAAGCCGTAAGGTTTGCTGGAGGTATCGGAAGTGAGAATGCTGACATAAGTAGCGATAAAGAATGTGAGAAACATTCTCGCCGAAAGTCCAAGGGTTCTTGCGTAAAGTTAATCTGCGCAAGGTTAGTCGGCCCCTAAGATGAGGCTGAAAGGCGTAATCGATGGGAATCAGGTTAATATTCCTGAACCTGAAGGATGTGACGAAAATAGTAAATTGTACAGTCTTATTGGATTGATTGTGCAGTGGATATTTTCCAGGAAATAACCCTTCATTATAGACCGTACCCGAAACCGACACAGGTGGACAGGTAGAGTATACCAAGGCGCTTGAGAGAACGATGCTGAAGGAACTAGGCAAATTGCATCTGTAACTTCGGAAGAAAGATGACCTGTGTGTGGGCAACCGTATGCAGGTGGCACAAGCTAGGGGGTAGCGACTGTTTATTAAAAACACAGGGCTCTGCAAAGTCAATAGACGACGTATAGGGTCTGACGCCTGCCCAGTGCTGGAAGATTAAAAGGAGGGGTGCAAGCTCTGAATTGAAGTCCCAGTGAACGGCGGCCGTAACTATGACGGTCCTAAGGTAGCGAAATTCCTTGTCGGGTAAGTTCCGACCCGCACGAATGGCGTAACGATTTCCCCACTGTCTCCAGTATCGACTCAGCGAAATTGAATTCTCCGTGAAGATGCGGAGTTCCCGCGGTCAGACGTAAAGACCCCGTGAACCTTTACTATAGCTTTGCACTGGTGTTAGGAATTAGATGTGCAGGATAGGTGGGAGACTACGAAGCGAAGGCGTCAGCCTTTGTGGAGTCACCGTTGAGATACCACCCTTTTGGTTCTTGACATCTAACCGAGATCCTTGAATCAGGATCCGAGACAATGCATGGTGGGTAG
This sequence comes from Rickettsia akari str. Hartford, assembly GCF_000018205.1. Taxonomy (NCBI): domain Bacteria; kingdom Pseudomonadati; phylum Pseudomonadota; class Alphaproteobacteria; order Rickettsiales; family Rickettsiaceae; genus Rickettsia; species Rickettsia akari. Next base: position 290,261 of record NC_009881.1, read on the forward strand.
TTTGACTGGGGCGGTCGCCTCCCAAAGAGTAACGGAGGCGCGCGATGGTTAGCTCAGGTTGGTCGGAAATCAACTTTTAGAGTGCAATGGCATAAGCTAGCCTGACTGCGAGTCTGACAAGACGAGCAGAGACGAAAGTCGGTCATAGTGATCCGGTGGTCCCGAGTGGAAGGGCCATCGCTCAACGAATAAAAGGTACTCCGGGGATAACAGGCTGATGATTTCCAAGCGTCCATAGCGACGAAATCGTTTGGCACCTCGATGTCGGCTCATCACATCCTGGGGCTGGAGAAGGTCCCAAGGGTTCGGCTGTTCGCCGATTAAAGTGGTACGTGAGCTGGGTTTAGAACGTCGTGAGACAGTTCGGTCCCTATCTGCCGTGGGTGTAGGAAGTTTGAGAGGATCTGCCTTTAGTACGAGAGGACCGAGGTGGACGTACCCCTGGTGTACCAGTTGTCGTGCCAACGGCACAGCTGGGTAGCTAAGTACGGAAGGGATAACCGCTGAATGCATCTAAGCAGGAAACCTGCCTCAAAACTAGACTTCCCCATTAGAGCCGTGGAAGACCACCACGTTGATAGGTCGGGTGTGGAAGCACAGTAATGTGTGTAGCTAACCGATACTAATAGCTCGATTGATTTACTTTGCTGTGGGATTACATATGCGTATAGTGTTAATTCTATAAACATATAAGTATCAACTCACAAAGTTATCAGGTGAGATTAGCTTTATCAATGAATAAACATGTTGTTGCACAGCTAATAGTGTCATGTCGTGGCTTGACCACAGTATCTGGAAGAATTTCCAATATTTGGATTCATCCTTCTGTAGGAGTGGCAGGTTTGATCATGCAGCAATACATTAGCAGTAAACTGTAGTACAAATCTATCTTTTTAAAAGTTTGTATTGCTGGCTTGGTGGTTATAGCATGAGTGAAACACACGATCCCATCTCGAACTCGAACGTGAAACCTCATAGCGCTAATGGTACTATGTCATAAGGCATGGGAGAGTAAGTCGCTGCCAAGCTTGCAATGCAAGTTTTTAATCATCTTTCTTTCTCTTTATGAGATGTTTTATATTCATAATTCTTATCCTCTTTCGTATTAGTAATGCTTATACATTAAAGAAGAAATATTGATTTATTTCCATAGAATCGCTAAAATCTAACATAGAAATCAAAAAGTTATTTAAAGAAAAAAATACTGATCAATTTATTTTAGAGTGACTAAATGGCACAGTAATTAATGAAGGTGGAATTTTAACTCACGAAGGTTATCTTCTATATGATACTTAAACAAGCTGAGGTGATCAACATCGTTTATTAAATAAGAAATGAGATAGTAATACAGAGAACCCTTTATATTTTAATGGAAAATTAGCAATCATTTCATCTTCTGGTTCTGAAAATTGGTATCATTGGTTGCTACAAATTTTATCTAGATTAATTATATAAAAAGAGTCGGATCTTGAATATGACCGTATCTATATTAATAATTTAAAATATTCATAGCAAATTAAGTTATTAGAAATAGTATTAAATTATTTAAATATACACGAAGATAAGCTTTTTGTAGTAAATAGCGATTGTATAATTCAAGATACTAGACTAATTGTTCCATCTGTACCGTTTATTCCGGTCAAAGATACGCCTTTGCCTTTATGGTAAAAAAAAGATTTAAGAAATATTTTTATTAAAGATAATGGTAAAGCATACTATAAAATATCTATTTCTAGTAAATACGCTTCTACCCGAAAAATAGTTAATGAAGAGTAATTAATAGAAAAAATTGAGAGGCTCGGTTTTAAGGTAATATATCTAGAGCTATCCTCTCCGTATGAAGAGGCCAAGCTTTTTAATAAAACAAAAATAATAGTTGGACCGTGCACGGATCAGGATTTGCTAACATTATTTTTGTGGCCAAAATGCGAAGTAGTAGAGATTGATCACGGTACAACTCCCTATAGAAGTTTTTATAAAAGAATGGCAAATTATATGTCATGTGATTATTATCCTTTTTATGTAGATCAGATCAACAGAAGAGCATCTAGAAGACTATATAAAGATCAATATTGGATTTCTTAGCCTATCTGTAAATAAATTTTAATGAGTAATTAAAGAGCTTTTTGAGAGAAAATTGATAAGATTTTTGAAAGAATAATATTTATATTTCAAGCTCTTAAGAAAGTTAATGCTTAAAATCATTGTTTAATAAATAAGATTCGCTATTCATTCCATTTAGTCTTGAAATAGTGCGTTTGAATTCTGCGGCGCGTGCTGAACCTTGATATATTTTACTCGGCTTATCTTCTAAGCTCATAAATAAAAGGATTTTATAGAAATATGCATTATCGATAAAGTTGATAAATCTAACGGCTGTATTTGTATCGTTAGCATCGATAGTATGAACGTTCTTCACTATAACAACATTGAAATTTTGACAAATATTAACATAATCGATATAGCTTAAGTCTCTTGTAAATAATTCATTGTAATCTGTTACTAATATTCGTTTATACACTTTTTGAAAGGATATTTCTCTACCTAGAACCTGTATATTTTGAGCAACAAGCTTATTATCACTAATCTCCGTGATAATTTTTTCAAGTTTGTTTTGGTGTTCTAAAGTTAATGGATAAATTATCCTTTCTCCTTTAACTCCTAAAGCTTTATCAAATCGATAATCATGGTGATTATCTAGATATTTAACATAAAATGTATTATTGATTATCTTTATAAAAGGTACGAAAGATTCTCGTTGTAATCCGTCTTTGTAAAGATTATTGGGACTCGTGTTAGAGGTTATAAAAATAAAAATATTTTGCTTTATTAATGCATTAAATAATCTACCGATTATCATTGCATCTGTAATGTCTTTAATTTCAAATTCATCTATTCCAAGTACTCTAGTTTGTTTAGCACAATCTTTTGCAATTTTAAGGATGATATCTTTTTGATTTTCTATCTGTAATTTATGCATAGATTTATGTACTTCTTGCATAAAGTTCTGATAGTGTGTTATTATTTTAGATGTGGCTAATTCTTCAAAAAAAGAATTCATGAGCATAGTTTTACCGCTGCCAACCGGACCGTATAAATAAATTCCGCTTTTTAAGTTGTTTTGATTAAAGAATTTGAATAAACTTTTAGGCTTATTAAGTTCTGATGCCAGCTGTTTTAATGCTTCTAATAAAGCAGCTTGTTTTGAATCTAGTATTAATGAAGTATAGGATTTAATCATCCAAAATATTTTTTCTCTAAGTTGTTATATATTTTTTTCTAAAATGTCGTTCTTAGCTAAAAGCAGGAAGAGTGTGTTGTGTGGATCAATTTCATCCATGTCATACCGTGGCTTGATCACGGAATCCAGTTAAAAATGCTAACCTTTAACATGTGTTTTGTTATTTTTTCTAGATTACACCATCATTTTAGTTGCTCGTAATGACGATTGTGATTATCATTTCCTATACAAAAGGGTTGCATCGCCATAGCTGAAAAAACGCATTTTCTCTTTTATAGCATATTTATATAATTCATGCATCTCTTTAAAGCCGGCAAAAGCACATATAAGCATAAATAAAGTAGATTTAGGGAAATGGAAATTAGTAAGTAACATATCTGCGGTTTGAAATTTAAAACCCGGTGTTATGAAGATATCGGTTTCAAAGCTACCTGCTTTTATGATGCCGTTATTGCAAAAACTCTCAACTGTTCTAAGTGTTGTAGTGCCGACTGCGATAATACGCCTCCTTTCTTGCTTTGCTTTGTTGATGATTTCAGCAGTTTCAGGAGTAATAGAGCAATATTCAGTGTGCATTTTATGCTCATGAATATTTTCGGTTTTTACAGGTAAAAAAGTTCCTGCTCCTACATGTAATGTTAAAAACGCAGTATGTATGCCTTTTGTTTTGAGTTTATCAAGTATATCATTTGTAAAGTGCAACCCTGCAGTCGGTGCTGCAACTGAACCTTCTATTTGACTGTAAATTGTTTGATAGCGTTCGTTGTCATACACTATGTCATTGTCCTTATCTTTAATGTCATTCCTGCGGAAGAAGGCATCTAATTTTTCTGAATACCCGTTTTCGCGGGTATGACATAAAGTGCTAGTTGTATGATACAATGAATGTGACCTCCTAATATAAACCGGCAGCGGCATCTCACCGTATTTGTCCAAAAATTCAAATACCGAAATATTATCAAGATCGAATTTTACTTTAATCTCGCCCATCACAAGTTTTTCGGTAATAATTACCTTATGATTATCAAAATAAAATTCATCATTTACATGAAGCTTGCGAGTCGGTTTAGCAAAAGCCGACCAACTATCATCCGATAATTTTTGATTCAAATTTATTGTCACATTCTTCCACAAATGTAGCTTTGCTTTTATCACTTTGCTATTATTCAAGACTAATAAATCCCCTTCTTTTAAGTAATCTATTATGTTATAGAATTTAGTTTTAATAGGCGGCATAGCCGCAATTAGTAAATCTGAGTTATCACGTTCACTAGATGGAGACTGTGCTATAAGCTCGCTTGGTAAATTAAAGTCAAAAGCAGATAGTTTCATTATAGAATATTAGAAGTTAAAGAAGCCATTATAACAATATATTACAATATTTAATATAAGATTCTAGTTTATTAAAGACATGAATTTTTGATAGAAGACTTTATCAAAGAATCCAAAGCTTTTATTGAAGATCCAAATATAAATATTCGTTACGCGTACAAGGAGGCATACACCAATACATGTACTATAGCAGTAATGTCCTGGCGAGTTTATAGTTAAAGCAATTACTCAATGTCATTATGATTTAGTTGATAATATATTAACAGTTCTAAATGTTGATCCGAATACTTATGCAAGGACACTAGAACATGATTTTGGCAGTCTTTTATATTTTGCGTGTAAGAAGAATCAGAAAAAGATAGGCAATCTTTTACTTGACAAAGGAGTGGATATAAAATTGAGTAATAATTATTGTAACACACCTTTGTATAGTGCTATGGAAGCCGGATACTTGGATATGGTAGCATTTTTACTTGAAAATGGCTCTGATCTTCATTTACAGGGAATGGAAAATTTTCTCTTGTTTAGAGCAACAGTTGTTCTAAACAGAAATGTAGTCATGGTAGCTAAATTGCTTGCTTATGGTGCTAATATGGAAGATACCATATTTGAAAGGTTAACGTATTTAAGTAAAGATCTTTGGATTCAGACTCTGCAGGATAAACAACATAAAATAGATATGATAAAAGTATTTTTACAATACGGTGCTAATCCAGATGTGGTGTATTCTAACGGTCAAATGATCAAGGATATTGAAGCAGTGTATGAACCTATGAGAGCACTTTTAACGTTTGAAGCTGCATTTCGTCGGAATGATGACAAGGGAATTAAGGTTATTGACAAGAAAGATTTAGCAGCATTTATTCAATGGAAATCAGAAATATGGCCGGTTATAAAAGATATTTCTAAGGATTAGTATATTAAAAGTTTATTAGAGCTGACTACATTTTCAAAACAAGTGAAATTGGGTTGGGATGATTCTATAGAACAATTGCTAATAAAATTAAGAGAAAAGATAGCTCAATTGGCACCATCTTTGAAGTTTCAATGCTTTGTAAAAATTGCAGATATTATTAAAGGTAACGTTGAATGTCATATAACATTTGATTATGAGTTAACGTATAATAATGCACTGGATTTACTGAAAAAATGGGTTTCAAGTTCAAGTAACAGGAGAAGCATAGGAACTACTGACTTAGTTTAAATATTGAGGCCGGTATTATGTCACGTAAGGTTTGCTTGTGTGTATACTAAATGTCGTCATTGCAAGGAAAAACTGTAAGTTTTGGCAAAGCAATCTCAGGATGCTTGACAAGATTGCCACGTCGCTTCGCTCCTCACAATGACGATCTGGCGTCTATGCCACAACACCGGTGGGGCTACGGTATGACAATAATTGTTTCACATTATCAACCCTTTAACTTGGGACTTCCATAATTTTTGATATAGCTTACTATTTTTTAGTAATTCTGCGTGGCTACCGTCATCGATTATGCTACCTTTGTCAAAAACTAGAATTCTATCCATATTGAGTAAAGTCGATAATCTGTGAGCAATGACTATTACGGTTTTATTTTGCATCAAATAATCCGTTGACTCTTGAATCAGGCTTTCCGTCTCGCTATCTAAGCTACTTGTTGCTTCATCAAGAATTAGAATAGGAGCATTTTTTAAGATGGCTCTTGCTATGATAATTCTTTGACGCTGACCACCTGATAAGTTATTCCCACGCTCGCCGCACATAGTATCGTAACCGTCCTGTAGATTATTGATAACATCATGAATATGCGCAGCTTTTGCAGCAATTATGACCTCCTCAAGAGTAGCTTCTTTTTTTCCGTATCTGATATTTTCCAAAATGGTACGATGAAAAAGTACTGGTTCTTGAGGTATAAGGCTAATGGCTTTTCTTAAAGAATCTTGAGTTACGTTTTTAATATTTTGATTATCTATTAAAATCATTCCTTCTTCTATATCATGTAACCTAGTCAGCAAACTAATAAAAGTAGTTTTTCCTGAACCGGAAAATCCGACTAGCCCTACTTTTTGTTTACTCGGTATTAATACTGATTTATTATAAAATAGATTGTTATTATGATTATAATTAAATGTAACATTTCTAAATTCGATAACCCCTTCTTTGATATCTAAAGGAGTAGCGTTTTCAATATCCGTTATAATATGCGGTGCCATTAAAGATAAGCCTTGATTAAATGCCCCGACCTGCTCGAACATATCACCGATTTCTTGCGTTAAATCCCAAATATCGTCTGCTACATTTATACATAATGTTAGCACTAATACGCAATCACCTATGCTTATAGATAATTCGCTACGAAGTTTAGATAAATAATAAATCATTATAAGAATCATTATTGAACAAGAAGTTCCAAGAGCATAACGCAATTTGAACATAAAGAATTGCATAGTCTGCTCATCAGCCACGGTATTTTCTACTCTTGTTTCTAGATGTTGACGTTCAAATTTATGGGCTGTAAACATTCTCACAGCATTAATATTGCTAATTGCGTCTACGATACTACCGGCAACAAAAGATTGACTTCTAGCATAATTTAATGAGTATTTATTAATTCTATCCGAGAAAAGAACACTAAGCCCTACAAAAACCGTAATCCATAAAATAAATATCGTAGCAAAAACGTAATGTACGGAATATAAAGCAATGAATGCAAATACGATAATAGCAAGTTTACGCAGAATTTTTTCACCGAATATTGAAATAATCATCTCAAACGATCTTGCGGTTTCGGTAATACGATTGCTAATATGTCCAGCTAAATTATCCTGAAAGAATTTATGACTATGATATTGAGTATAATTATAAAGTTCATTTAGGATTTTGCCTTTTATTACGGGTATAGTCTTTAGATACAAATAATCATACGAACGATATGCTATATTAATACTTTCCCACCAAAGAGCATAAAATACTGCCCAGTAAATCATGGAAGATAACAGGTTATTAGCATTCTCATCGCTGAAAGATTCTATTAAATCAATGATTTTCTGAAGTAGGATACTATCAATTGCCGGAATCATACCGAGTAAAATACAAATTACAGTCAATAAAGTAATTTTAACGTTATCGAATTTTAAAAAATAAATACCTAAGCTAAATGTTGATTTAGATAAAGTAGGGTATTTTATCACGATAATGTACCTCAATTTTAAAATAATATATTAATTCGTGTTATTGCAGAGCATATTTTAATTTAATTATTTTGCAACAATATACCTAAAAATATTAAATCTATGGAAAAATAATAAACAAGCCTTGCTTCTTACCTTAAATAATGCTACAAAATTCAGAAAATAACTTCCAAATCATTAGCAATGCAAGAAAAAGAAGTATCTAGTAATTTTTTAGAAGAACAAGAATTAGAAGAAAAGTATAAGGAAGATGATTCTCCATTCTTTGATGTAAAATATATTTGTCAAGCAAGTTTACTAATTACGGATTCTATCCGGAAAGGGTATGATGTAGCTCAATTGTCAAATGGTGATATTAATGTTACAGAAGTAAGAATAGTAAATGTTCATTATAGTTGGAACTCAGAAAAAGGAAAATTTGTTAAAACTAATCAGATAGAATTTAATAGTAGCAAAGGTGGATGATTAAATCAAATACTGTGTTAATGTTATTGTGTACTTCGGTTTTTTCGTCATTGTAAGCGGGCGTTGCCCGTGTGATACCAAATCGTCATTGCGAGCAGCTGTAGGCTGCATGGCAATCTCATGAATAATAAGAAACTCCTGAGATTGCTTTGTCAAAATTTTCAATTTTTTCTCGCAATGACGTTGAATCTTAAAACAGCAGCTTAAATATGGAATTTGATCAAGTATTATTATCGAGGATTCAGTTTGCTTTTACCATAAGTTTTCATATAATATTTCCTGCTTTTACTATAGGGCTTGCAAGCTTTTTAGCGGTACTTGAAGGGTTATGGTTAAAAACAAAAAAGCTTGTTTATCAAGAAATATACAAATTTTGGGTGAAGATTTTTGCCGTTACTTTTGGTATGGGAGTAGTTTCGGGCGTTGTAATGTCTTATCAATTTGGTACTAACTGGTCGAATTTTTCAGATAAGGTTGGAAATGTCCTCGGTCCACTTCTCGGTTTTGAAGTATTTACTGCCTTTTTCCTCGAATCTTCTTTTTTAGGTATAATGTTATTCGGTTTTAATAAAGTTAGTAAAAAAGTACATTTTATTTCTACGTTAATAGTTGCTGTTGGTACTTTAATCTCAGCTTTTTGGATACTTGCAGCTAGTAGTTGGATGCATACGCCGGCTGGTTTTGAACTGCGAGGCGATGGTTTTTTTTTCCCTTTGAATTGGCTAGAAATTATCTTTAACCCTTCTTTTCCATATCGCTTTTTCCATATGATTACGGCGGCTTATTTAACTACTTCTTTTATTATCGGTGGCGTAGCTAGCTTTTATTTACTAAATAATCGTTATAAAGAGCATGCTAAAATTATGCTTTTTATGTCGGTTTTAATGGCGTTAATCGTTGCACCTATTCAAATATTTATCGGTGATTTGCATGGTTTAAATACTCTTAAATATCAGCCGGTTAAAGTTTCAGCTATGGAAGGGATTTGGAATACGGAAAAAGGAGCAGCTTTTAATCTTATCGGTTTTCCTGACATGGCAGAAGAAAAAACAAAATATGCTGTAGAAATACCTTATGCTAGTAGTTTAATTTTAACGCATAACTTAGACGGTGAAGTGAAAGGATTAAAAGAATGGACAAAAGAAGATCGTCCGCCGGTTACAGTGGTATTTTTTAGTTTCCGTGTTATGATAGGCATCGGTTTCTTAATGGTATTTACAGGTATTGCGGGGTTGTATCTTTACTTGAAAAAAAGATTATATACTACGCATTGGTTTCAATATTGGTATATATTAATGTCGCCTTCAGGTTTTATTGCAGTACTTGCTGGTTGGTTTGTAACCGAGGTAGGTAGACAACCTTATATAGTATATAATATTTTAAAAACTGTGGATGCGGTATCACCGGTACTCGGCGAATATGTGTTTATTTCTCTAATGGCTTTCGTAGTGGTGTATGTGATTATTTTCGGAGCGGGTATATATTATATAATGCATTTAATAAAGCAAGGTATAGAAGTGATAGATAATAAAGAAACGTACGGAGGTATGTATAATCAGTTGTGATTTATATCATACCGCGACTTGATCGCGGTATCTATCAAAAATGTAATTCACAAGATACCGTGATCAAGTCGCGGTATTACAATGTAGGCAATTTATGTTAAACTTTGCACCTTATATAGATTTACCGCTTGTTTTGGGTGGTCTTATAGCTACCGCTATTTGTTTATATGTTTTATTAGACGGTTTTGATTTAGGAGTAGGAATCTTATTTCCGTTTGCACCTACAGATGATTGCCGTCATAAAATGATCAATTCTATTGCTCCTTTTTGGGACGGTAACGAAACTTGGTTAGTACTTGGCGGCGGTGGTTTATTTGCAGCTTTCCCGATGGCATATTCACTATTAATGCCGGCTTTATATATTCCTATTATATTAATGTTACTTGGTCTAATATTTCGTGGTGTAGCGTTTGAATTCCGTTTTAAGGCTAATATAGGTCATCGTTATATTTGGGATTATGCTTTTCATTTTGGTTCTATGCTTGCTGTTTTTTGTCAAGGCTTAATGCTTGGTACGTTTGTCCAAGGAATAAAGATAGAAGGACGAGCATTTGCAGGAGGGAGTTTTGATTTTCTTACTCCATTTTCTGTTATGACGGGGATAGCATTAATATTCGGTTATGCACTCTTGGGTGCTACTTGGCTTATTTTGAAAACAGAAAAGAAAACACAAGATTGGGCTTATAAATCTGCTTTATATATTTTAGTTTACGTTGCACTTTTTATGGGGCTTGTAAGTTTATGTGTTCCTTTCCTAAATAACCACATAAATTATCGTTGGTTTAGTGTACCTAATATTTACTATTTATCGATTGTACCTATTGTAACGGCTTTAATATTTATCAAGTTAATTAAAGCCGTTAAACAAAAAAAAGAAGTAAAACCGTTTGTTTATACGATCTTGTTATTTTTATTAGGATATTTAGGGCTTGCAATAAGTATATGGCCATATATCGTTCCTTATAAAGTTACGCTCGAAACCGCAGCAGCAGCACCGGAATCACAGTCTTTACTGTTGTTAGGGGCGGGGATATTCCTACCTGTCATACTTAGCTATACTTTCTATTGTTATTATATATTCCGTGGTAAATCATCTCATCATCCGATATATTAGGCTCTGTGAACATTTCTAAAAAATTTAAAAAAATAACTTCTTGTCTACAAGGGTGGCAATGGTTTATTATCCTATGGCTTAGCGGATTATTATCCACGCTACTTTTAACTTATATAATTAAGTTGGTGTTTAGGATGATAGGGTAAAATTATTGTTATTACAAGCATCATAATGTCATGCCTAGCTAAAAGAGGTCTTGTTGTATGGTTTGTGAAAAGTGTTCGATGTCATTTAAAGTATAGATATATGGAAAAAATCTCAGCATTTATTATTACCAAAAATGAAGCAGCAAGGATAGCACGAGCTATAAACAGCGTAAAAAATATTACTGATGAGGTGATAGTAGTCGATAATGAAAGTACTGATGATACAGTTAATATAGCTCAAAAATTAGGAGCAAAGGTAATAGTAAAGCCGTGGCTTGGCTATGTAGGGCAGAAATCTTTTGCCGAAAGCCTTTGCGTAAATGATTGGGTGCTTAATATTGATGCTGATGAGGAGTTGTCTAAAGAGTTACAAGACGAAATAGAGTATATTTTTGCCTCTCATAATCAAGATTGTTATTTGGCTTATCAAATAAAGCTGTTAATAATGCATCGTAATGACCAAAAGCCACGAATGCTTGCTCCATTTAATAAATGTACTCGGTTGTATAATAAAAAATTTGCAAGCTTTGCAAATACCGTAAATAGTACTACTCATGATTCGGTGGTATTTAACAAAGATGTTGATTTTGCAGGTAAAATTTATCTATTAAATAAAGCTGCTTATCATTATTCTGGTACTTCAATTGAGCAGTTGGTAACTAAAGCACATTTTTATTCTAGCGAGCAAGCAAAAGATTTAGTTAAGCAAGGAAAAAAGCTTTCAAATTTTCGTTTAACAACTGAAATGATATGGTGGTTTTTTAAAGCGTTTTTTATCAGACGCTATTTTGTATTTGGTTTTGACGGTTTTGTAGATTCAATAATTTTTGCTTTTGCAAGATTTCTAAGGCTTGCAAAGTTAAGAGAGTCATCGCTTAAATCAAACAACGTCATTGCGAGCGACTATAGGTATGATTGCATGGATACCAAGTCGTCATTGGAAGGAGTAAAGCGACGCGGCAATCCAGAACAATAATTAAAAAAATTTTGACTTACAGAATTTTTTACTAGATTGCTTCGTCGAATTACTACATAATTCTTCTACCAATGACGGAAAACCGATCCACGTAATAATGTCTACTCACAATGATGATTTAGAAAATAAAAGTAACTTATGAAAGAAAATTTTAACGTTAGTAAATTAAAAAACGGTTTAACAATTTTAACCTATAATATGCCTTATGTTAATTCGGTAGCAATAAATTTAATTGCTAAAGTTGGAGCACGTTATGAGAATGCAGAAGAGGAAGGTATCTCTCACTTTCTTGAGCATATGGCTTTTAAAGGTACAAAAACTAGAACGGCAAAACAGATAGCAGAAGAGTTTGACTCTATAGGCGGACATTTTAATGCCTATACCGGTCATGAGAATACGGTATATTATGTACGAGTCTTGTCTGAAAATTGTGATAAAGCAGTTAACATACTTGCCGATATAATTCAAAATTCTATTTTTGCTGACGAAGAAATAGCTAAGGAATATCAGGTGATAATGCAGGAAATTGCTCATCATCAGGATAATCCAGATGACCTAGTATATGAAAAGTTTTATAATAAAGTTTATAGAGATCAACCGTTAGGTAAGTTGATCTTAGGTACTACTAAAACCATTGCAGCTTTTACGCAAGAGCATTTTTTGACCTTTATAGGTAAACATTATAATGCTGAAAATCTTTATTTATCGATTGCCGGTAATATTGATCATGATAAAATAGTAATTATAGCGGAACAGTTATTTTCTTCTTTGAAGCAAGGAGTAAAAAGTAGCTTTATTCCGGCAAAATATATAGGTGGAAATGGCTTTATTCATAAGGAGTTAGAACAAACTAGTTTAGTGCTAGGGTTTGAAGGTACATCATATATTAATTTAGAAAAGCTGTACCAAACCCATCTACTTTCTATAATATTCGGCGGCGGTATGTCATCGCGTTTATTTCAAACTATTCGTGAGAAATTGGGGTTAGCATATGCAGTAGGTAGTTATAATAGTGCTTACTTTGATAGTGGAGTGTTTACAATTTATGCGTCTACTGCACATGATAAATTAGAATTATTATATCGAGAGATTAAAAACGAAATAATAAAAATGACTGAAACAGTAAGTGCAGAAGAGATTATTAGAGCTAAAACACAACTTCGTAGTAATTTACAAATGGCTCAAGAGAAAAATGCTTATAAGTCAGAAGAAATAGGTAAAAATTATTCTGTTTTCGGTAAATATATTTCTCCTGAGGAGATTATGGAAATTATTACAAATATAAAAACCGATGACATTATTAATACTGCAAATAAAATATTTAGCGGTACTACTACGTCGGCAATTATTGGTCCGAATGGTTTGAGAGAGGTTTAATGTCATTCCTGCAAAAGCAGGAATGACATATGTATCCACGCAGGCGATGACGAGGACAATGAATTTTGAGAAAATAACAAATGAAAACACAAATTTACAAAGGTTCAAGTAAAATTTTATATTCTGCCGAAGAAGATTTTTTACTTATAATGGCATTTTCTGATAATGGTATCTTAGAAAGTGGTGAAATTATTGAGGTCTCAGGCAAGGGGGTACTTAATAATAATATTTCTTCCTTTCTAATGGATAAACTGGAAATGATTGGCATTGAAAATCATTTTATCGAAAAAATAAATATGAGGGAGCAATTAATTCAATATGTTGAGGTTTTTCCGGTACAAGTAATAATATCATCAGTAGCGTGTGGTAGATTTGTAAAAGAATTTGGAATGGACGAAGGGTATGTGTTTGATAAACCTATAATCGATTTTAAGGTCCGAAGCCGTGAATTTAAATATCCGATAGTTAATGAGTATCAAATATTGAATTTCAGCTGGTTAACTCTTGATGAAATTAAAGCAGTAAAAGAGCAGGCTTTGCGTATATATGCTTTTCTAAGTGGCTTATTTATGGGCGTCGGGATTCGGCTTGTTGAGTGTAAATTAGAATTTGGGCGTGTGTTGAATGGTGAAGAATCTATCATTATGTTAACTGATGAAATTAGTCCGGATAATTGTAGATTATGGCATATTCACAGTAATGAAAAATTAGGGTTTGAATTGCTTGAAAACAAGCCGAATAAAGCTTTTGAATCATATCAGCTAATAGCGGATCGTTTAAAAGAAAAATAAATATATTTTTTAAGCGGTATATGATATTTCGGATTTGAAAAACACTTCGATGTCATACCGGTTTTGTTGTATGGTTCGTTTTCATCGTTATTGCGAGCAGGCTTTGCCCGTGTGGGTCAATTTTACCGCTGTCATACCATGGCTTGACCCCGGGATCCAGTTAAAAATACTAAAATTATTAGTATTTTATTGTTTTTATGGACCTAGTTAGCAAGCCACGGGGTGGCCATTGTGGTTTAATTATCAACGCGGGAATGACATAAGAGAATTCTTGATTTTTAATAGTTTTTTACAGTAAAAAATATGAAAATACGATTTATTATAATAAGTTTTATATCTCTAATCTTAGTGGGATGGGGATATGCTGCCTATAAATTTGAACATCAAAGTAAAGAGAATATTATCTCTATTCTTGATGAATACGGGGAATATATAGCCTATGATTCAATAAAAGTTAATAAATATAGATTTAGCGTTACTTTAAATAAGGTGATGTTAAGACCTATAGATTTTTATTTTGATGAAATAGTTATTAGGCATATACCATTTTTAAATATTACAAAAATTGATTCTTACGGTAATAATGTGAAAATTACCACCGCTCAAGATGAAAAAAATATTTTTTACTCACCTGATCATCATACGACAATTTGGTTTAGAAAATCTTTATTTAATAGAGAACCTGGTTATTGGAAATTAAGCTTGAGTGATAATAAATCAACTCTTTATAGTTCTTTAGATGCAGAAAAATTAGCAGAAAGTGATATTAGCAATTCTATAATTACTAATACTAAAACATCGGATAACCTGAATTTGTTAATTTTGGATAGAAAAAATACTGTTTCTTTTATTTCTGAAAATTACAGAAGAAGTTTATATGATAAAATTTTTGAATTTTTTGGAGATAAGATAGCTAATGACTCTGATACTGCTTCCTTTGAGTATGGTTTGACAAAGTTAGATATATTGAATTTACCTATTGCTTATAATTCCAAATTAAAACTAAAATATAGTGATGAGTTAGTAGCTCTTGGGAAATTATTAATTCAAAACTTTTTGCTAAATCAAAAGCAAGAGGAAAATATGCATTCTGTTATTTTTATGCAGATGTTAGGAGAATTAGTAAAAGGTAGACCGTTTTTATTCTTTTGCGATATTGAAAGAAAAGGAAAAGTAGAAAGTAATTCATATAAATTAAATATAGACAAAGATAAAATTTTTGATTTTGCTTTAAATATTAAATATACTGTAGAACCTTCTGAAACATACGAAAAAACGGCAGTTGAAGTTTTAGGAAGTTACTTTAGTAATGGTTTAAACAAAAGAGCTGAGTTAGATAACAATTTTAAACTGACTAGCCCTATTACTCAAGAAGACGGGGAAAAAGTAATGGGTGTTTTTGCAAAAATAAATAATTCCGAATTTAATTTAAAAGGTGAGTTTGATCCTGAAGCAAAAAAATTATCCGGTAAAACTAATCTTGTAATGGATGATTTTAATTTTGCTATTGATATTGATATGCCTCATTTAGATAATCCTTTGATGCTCGAAAGTGTAATAAAATTATCGGATCCAAATGTGTTTATAAATAATTTTGTGCATTATACCGATAATGCCGTAATACCTGTGCTTAATAAAATAGAAGATTCTAAGGCATTTGCTTTAAAGCTAGGAAAACAATCTTCAGTAATAAAGCAATAC
This sequence comes from Rickettsia akari str. Hartford, assembly GCF_000018205.1. NCBI lineage: Bacteria > Pseudomonadati > Pseudomonadota > Alphaproteobacteria > Rickettsiales > Rickettsiaceae > Rickettsia > Rickettsia akari. The sequence continues at coordinate 306,140 of NC_009881.1, forward strand.
GGTTTTAGAGCTATAGAAGCTTTTAGTAAAAATTCTGAATTAAAAGACGGTGAATCTTTAGTAGTTGATGTAAAAAGTAAAGACGCCGTGCTAACTTTTAACGATAGAGCTATTGATCAGATCCTTAGTGATGCAAGAGTATTAGAATTTATGAATGCCATGGTTATGATAGATCAAGAAAGAAAACAGTTGGTCGGTAAATAAAGTATTGTGCAGTGCGAGAAATTGTCATCCCGTGGTTTGACTCACTGGATGACAGCGGATTGTTTAAGAATCATATCGGCAACGTCTAAAATAGAAACCTAGAAAAAATAAGTTATAATAAAAATGATAAATATTTCTTTTCCCGACGGTAGTGTAAGACAATTTGAAAACGATATTACAGCCTATGAAGTAGCAAATGCAATTTCAATGTCACTGGCTAAAGCAGCAATGGTTGCTGAAATAAATGGCGAGCTTAAAGATTTAAGTACCGTAATTGAAAATGATTGCAAGCTTCGTATTTTAACTGCAAAAGATTCTGAATGTCTTGAGATCATAAGGCACGATGCGGCTCATATTATAGCTGAAGCTGCTAAAGAATTATTTCCTGATATTCAAGTAACTATCGGTCCTGCAATTGAAAACGGTTTCTTTTACGATTTTGCTAAGGATAAGCCATTTACACCAGATGATGTGGCAATGATAGAAGCAAGAATGCATGAAATAGTCAAGCGAAACGAACAAATTACTAGAGAATTATGGAATCGTGATAAAGCCATTGAGTTTTTTAAATCGATAGGGGAGCACTATAAAGCCGAAATTATTGCTTCAATTCCTGCAGGTGAGCAGATTACTTTATACAGGCAAGGTAATTTTATTGATTTATGTCGAGGCCCGCATGCTCCTTCCACAGGTTTCGTTAAGCATTTTAAGTTGATGAAAGTTGCAGGAGCTTATTGGCGAGGTGATAGTCGTAATGAGATGTTGCAGCGTATATACGGTACGGCGTGGGCTACGAAAGAGCAGCTCGATAATTACCTCTTGATGCTTGAAGAAGCCGAGAAACGTGATCATAGAAAGCTAGGGAAAGAGCTTGATTTATTCCACTTCCAAGAAGAAGCTCAAGGGATGGTATTTTGGCATGATAAAGGTTGGAGTATATATAATACCATTGAGCAGTATATTAGGAAAAAGATTCGTAAAAACGGTTATACTGAGGTTAAAACACCTGTTTTAGTCGATAAAAGTCTTTGGGAAGCTTCAGGACATTGGGAAAAGTTTCGTGACGATATGTTTGCGTTAGACACAGATGACAAGACGCTTGCTTTAAAGCCTATGAATTGCCCTTGCCACGTGCAGATATTTAAACAAGGTATCAAGAGCTATCGTGATTTACCGCTACGTATGTCTGAGTTTGGTTTATGTCATCGTAATGAGGCATCCGGTGCGTTGCACGGTTTAATGAGAGTGCGGAGTTTAGTACAAGACGATGCACATATATTTTGTACAGAGGAACAAATTACCGATGAAACGGTTAGTTTTTGTAAATTACTGACGGAAGTTTATAAAGATTTTGGTTTTACCAATATAAGTGTAAAATTCTCTGATCGTCCTGAGGTTAGAGCCGGTAGCAATGGGACGTGG